>NZ_JBEXZS010000105.1:0-6532 GCF_040593685.1 Methylobacterium sp. EM32
TCGAGAACGCGATCCTCAACCTCGCCATCAACGCCCGCGACGCGATGCCGGAGGGCGGGCGCCTCACCATCGAGACCGCCAACGCCCATCTCGACGATTCCTACGTCGCGAGCGAGATCGGGGTTCGGGCAGGGCAGTACGTCTGCGTCGGCGTCAGCGATACCGGCGCCGGCATGCCGCCGGAGGTGATCGCGCGGGCCTTCGACCCGTTCTTCACCACCAAGCCATTGGGCCAGGGCACGGGCCTGGGACTCTCGATGATCTACGGCTTCGCCAAGCAATCCGACGGGCACGTGCGGATCTATTCCGAGGTCGGCCACGGCACGACGGTCAAGCTCTACCTGCCTCGCCATCTCGGCCGGGCCGCGGACGAGTCGGCGCCGGCCAAGGGCCTGCCGGTGCCGCGGGCCGAGCACGGCGAGACGGTGCTGGTGGTGGAGGACGATTCGACCGTGCGGGCGCTGATCGGCGAGACCCTGACCGAGCTCGGCTACCGGGTGATCGAGGCGCCCGACGGGCAGACCGGCCTGCGCCTTCTCGAGGCGCCCGGGCGGATCGACCTCGTCGTCACCGATGTCGGCCTGCCGGGCCTCAACGGCCGCCGGATGATCGACGAGGCCCTGGCGGCGCGCCCGCGCCTGCGGGTGCTGTTCATCACCGGCTACGCCGAGAACGCCGCCTTCGGCAACGGCCACCTCGCGCCCGGCATGCGGATGATCACCAAGCCCTTCTCGATCGACGCCTTCGCCGCCAAGGTCCGGGCGATGATCGAGCCGGGACGGGACTGACGGCGGACCGGAAACGGCGAGGCTTTCTCGCGCCGTTTGCTGTAGGGTAGGATTCGGCCCACCCCGAACGGGGCCGTCCCCGCCGAGACGAAGACCCGGATTCCCCTTGCCCCAACCGCCGCTCCGCGTCTTCCTGGCCCTCGGTCTCGGGGCCTCGGGCCTGGTGGCGACCCTGGTGCTCGCCCTGGTGGCCTCCCGGGTGGCGAGCCAGCGGCTCGAGGCGCGCATCGAATCCGAGCTCGCCGACGTCGCCACCACCATGGCGGGCCGGCTCGACCGCGGTCTGTTCGAGCGCTGGCGCGACATGGTGATCCTGGCCGAGAACGACACCATCCGCGATCCCGACGCGCCGGTGGAGCGCAAGCGCCGGGTGCTGCGGCGGGCGCAGGAGACCTATCCCGACTACGCGATCATCGGGCTGATCGACGCCGCCGGCACGGTCGCGGCGACGAGCACCGGCGCGCTCGAAGGGATCGACGTCGCGCACCGGGAGTATTTCACGAAAGGGCAGCTCGGGCCCTTCGTCGGCGACGTGCACGACGCCCTCCTGCTGGCGCGGCTGACGCCCGGCCGCGACCCTGCCGACCCGCCGCGGGTGCTCGACATCGCCGCCCCGGTCCGGGGCGACGACGGCCGCCTCGTCGGGGTCGTCTCGGGCCATCTCGACTGGGCCTGGGCGCGGGGGGTCGAGGCGTCCCTGCGCGAGACCTCGGCCGGGGCGCGCGACGTCACCGCCCTGGTGCTCGCCCGCGACGGCACGGTACTGCTCGGCCCGGACTCGTTGCGCCGCGCGGGCCTGCCGCCGGATCTGCCGAGCGTCGCGGCGGCGCGGGCGGGCCACGCCGGCACCGAGGCCGAGACCTGGCCGGATGGCCGGCGCTACCTCACCGGCTACCGGCCGACCCGGGGCTATCGCGGCTTCCCGGGCCTCGGCTGGAGCGTGCTGGTGCGCCAGGACGCCGGCACCGCCTTCGCGGCGGTGACGGAGCTGCGCCGGCAGATCCTGCTCTGGGGCCTCGTCGTCGCCACGGTGGCGGCGGGCATCGGCTGGTTCGCCGCCGGATTGCTCGCCCGGCCCCTGCGCCGCCTCGCGGTCGCCGCTGCCTCGCTCGGCCGGGGCGAACCGGTCGAGGTGCCGGTCTCCGCCGTGCGCGAGGCGCAGGCGATCAGCCACGCCTTCACCGCCGCGGCCCGTACCCTGCGCCAGCAGGAGGAGGAGCGCCGGGCAGCCGATGCGCGCCAGGAGCTGCTGATCCACGAGCTCAATCACCGGGTGAAGAACACCCTCGCCACCGTGCAGTCGATGGCGCGCCAGACCGCCCGCAGCGCCGCCTCCCTCGACGACTTCACCGGCAGCTTCGAATCCCGGCTCCTGGCGATGTCCCAGACCCACAACGTCCTCACCGCCAACCACTGGGAGGGAGCGGGCCTGCGCGGCATCCTGTCGGCGGAGCTGGAGCCCTATGCCGGCGGCCGGGCCGACCGCATCCGCCTCGAGGGACCGCCCGTCTCCCTCACCCCCGCCGTGGCCCTGCCCCTCGGGATGGCGATCCACGAGCTCGCCACCAACGCGGCGAAGTACGGCGCACTCTCGGTCGAGACCGGGCAGGTGACGGTGGCGTGGCAGGTGGACCGGCAGGCCGGCACGGAGATGCTGTCCTTGCGCTGGCGCGAGAGCGGCGGTCCCCCGGTGGCGCCGCCGGCCCGGACGGGCTTCGGCACGCGGCTGATCCGCACCAGCCTGGAGCGGGAGCTCGCCGGCGAGGTCCGCCTCGACTACGCGGAGGCCGGCCTCGCCTGCCGGATCGCTGTACCGCTCGCGGCCCGGACCGAGGCGGCGTGACCTGTCATCGACCGTACGGGTAGCAGCGGCCGCGGTCGAGCGGGATACCGAGATGCGTCGCCAGCACCCGGATCGCCTCGCCGTGCTCGACGTACGGATCGCGGTTGCCGATGCCGACGACGATCGGGCAGCCCGCTCCCCACGGCACCATGGCGGTGGCGAGCCCGTTGCCCTCCGGGTCGCGCAGGGTGAAGAAGCGCGGCATGGTCCGGCGCAGATGCGCCTTGAGGCCGATCTGCTGCTCGATGAACGGGCCGGAGGGCGGCACGTAGGAGGCCTCTGCCCGGGTTTGCGCCTGCCGGAAGTGCTTTTCGACGGCGTGACCCATCAGGGCCGATTCCTGGATCGCTTCCGCCTCGGTCTCGATCTGGAACCAGGTCTTTCCGCCCGGGACGTCGCAGACATAGTCCATCGCTCACCTCGGCGGCCGGTCCGGGCCGTGGCCCTACCCTCCCAATGTAGGCGCGAACAGGCGGGTTTTGAAGCGCCGGTGCGGCCCTAAGCCCTTGTGGGGGCGCGCACTGGCACGTGAGTCGGGCCGCCCGGCCTCAGCCCTGCCGCAGGGTGGCGCGCCCTTGCGCGGTGATGCGCCAGGCGGCCGAGGCGCCGCCGGGCAACGGGCCGGGCTGCTCGCCCAGGAACAGCAGATGGCCGTCATTCTCCAGGGCGCAGAGCCGGCTGTGGTCGCCGGGCCAGGCCCGGTCCGGCTCGCGCCGGAGCGTGATGCGGCCCTCCGCCGCGAGGGCGGCGCGGTTCAGGAGGCGGCGTCGGTGATCGATCATCGCGTCGGATCCTTTCCGGATTGGGGCGGCCATGCGCATGGGCCCGGCACGGGAGCGACGGGCGGCACGGCCGGAGGGACGCGGCACGCGCGTCCGGTCGGGACGAGAGGCGCCTGCGCCTCGGGATCGGGGATGGCGCCGCTCGCGAGCGGCACGCTGATCCAGTCGGCCGGTCACGCGTTGCGTGCGGGCAGCCTAAGCGTAGCAGTTCGCAGGCGGGATGCAACCTGGATCGGTTCGGAACCGTCACCGGCCATCGCCACCGCCGGATCGACGGGCGGTGGGACAGCACGCCGTCTGCGACGCGGCGGACTCACCGAAACGACGGCGGGATCCCGGTCCTCGACGACGTCCGCGGGCCGACCGAGAGACCGGCGGGAACTTGCGGCGCGAGGCCGATGCGGCCGCGAGGTCTGCCCGGTCTGCGGCGGCGGCGGGTCAACCCGCGCCGGTGAGGAGCCGGGCGGCCTGCTCCCAGCCGCCGAGGAGGTCCGCCCCCGCGCAGGCGAGCCCCAGGCCGAGCAGGGCGAGACCGAAGGCGATGTGGCCGACCGCCTCGAGCGGGCGCCAGCCGTAGCGGCAGAGCTGCGAGTACATGGATCGCCCACTGCGCCGTCATCGTTAATATTTGGTTACTGTGGATCGGGGGCGGCGCACGACACGCTGCGGCCGTTCGGCGTGGAACACCCGTCGCAGGCACGATCCACGGATGCGCCTGCGTGATCCTTGTGACGTTGGCGGCCGACCTCCACGCGGTCATGGCCGAGTGGAGAATGCTCGGGCGGTGGACGGCCAACCGGACCGGACCGATCGCGATGTCCGGGAGGATCCCGATCTGGGAGAGCACGCGACGACCGGCGGCGCCTCCCCGCAGAAGCATCCCGACCGGCGCGCGCGATGCCGCGGTCGCAGCCCACCTCGCGATCCGGGGACGCCGGCTGGTGCCGGAGGTCGGGCAGGAGCGTCTCGGCGTCGCCGCGGCCGTCCCGGCACATTGGTGGTCAGAGGAGGAGATCGCGGGTGAGGGTGCGACACCGGCCCGTCGGTGGAATGCCGTGAAGACGGCAATCCTGTCGGTGTCGGTCGGATGAGCGCTTCAGCCGACCGCGCCCTCGCTCCTGCCCTGATCCTCTGGCATGCGCTGGCATTGTTGGGGCAGGCGGCGAGGCAGCTGGATGAAAGGGGCTTGCGTCAAGTGATTCGTCCCGTGACGAGAGGCAGGCCGTGCCCCCTCCTGCCAACCTCAAGCCCGTCGGCGCCATCGGCCGTGAGCTGCACGAGCACTCACGCACCCGAAGCCAGGACTGCTCGACAGGGAAGAATGTGGATCCCGGTGATCCATCTGCCCCCGATTTGCTCCGAACAGCTCGTCAGGTGCATGGGACTTCGCAGCGATGAACGACAGGAGCGATATTTATCCGTGATAGCGATTACAGTTGCACAACGCTAATTTTTTTGTCACGGTGCGTCGGCCACGATCGGAGAATACAATGAAAATTTGGCTTGCTTCGTACCCTAGGTCTGGGAATACATTCATGCGGATAATCATGCGGCAGTGTTTTGGTATCGAAGCATCGTCAATTTATCCGGAGGGCAAAAAAATTTGATAAACCCTGCTTTGTTAGAACATATCGGCAACACCGATGGTAATACTCACCCCAACAATGACATTGACATTGTAAAAACACACGAACTTAATATTGATGAGAATAAATCAATTTATATTGCCAGAGACGGAAGATCGTCAGTAGTGTCTTATATGCACTTTCTGCAATCCTTCGAGGGTTCTAACATCGACTTACCTAAGATCATCGCTGGCATGGCTTGGCCAAGCTCTTGGGCGGAACACGTGCGCTCGTGGGACCCAATCAACCGTCCCAACACTCTGCTGGTCAAGTACGAAGATATGGTTTCAGATGTCAATGTCGTTATAGAAAAAGTGGGATCATTCATTGGAGCAGAAAAACTTAGAGGGTTCGATATCAAATTCGATGTACTGCATCAACACGCCCCTTTGTTTTTTAGAAGCGGCAACAACGAAGATGCGATCAAAGAAATATCGCCGCACATCGATTTGTTTGACCGATACAATGGCGATATGATGAAATATATGGGCTACTATTGATGTCAGGAATATTGTATCTGGTAGCAGAATCAGCGCGGCCTCTCGATGTAGATCCAAATCGAGCCTCGACAACAAAAGGCGTCTGGCCGCGTGCGCTGACTGATCGCCGACAAGGGCTGCGATGCCGAATGGCTGCGCCAGGATCTGCGCCACCAGAGCATCAGCGTGGTCATTCAGCGTGGTCATTCCTGGCACCCGCACCCGCAAAAGCAAGATCCGCCTCGACGAGCGGCGTGAACCGCCCCTGGTTTCCCGGAGGCTCCCCCTTCTGAGAGGATGGAGCCATGACGAAGCGAACAACCCCTTTTTCGCCTGAGGTGCACGAGCGCGCGGTGCGGATGGTGCGCGACCATGAAGGCGAGCACGGCTCGCAGTGGTCGGCGATCCAGTCGATTGCCGCGAAGATCGGCTGCTCGGGCGAGACGCTGCGGAACTGGGTGCGCCAGTCCGAGCGTGATCAGGGCGTGTGTCCTAGCCAGACGATGGACGAGCGCGAGCGGATCAAGGCGATGGAGCGAGAGGTTCGCGAGCTACGCCAAGCCAACGAGATCCTGCGCAAGGCCAGTGCGTATTTTGCCATGGCGGAGCTCGACCGCCGGTCTCGGCCATGATCAGCGTCATCGACAATCATCGGGAGGTCTATGGGGTCGTCCCTCGATAGGCTCGGGATGAGGTTGATCTGCAGGGTGCTGCCGATCGCCCCGTCGACCTACTACATGCACGCCGCCCGGCGTGCCGATCCCGGGAAGCAACCGGTTCGTGCGCGCAGCGACGCCGCGTTGATGATCGAGATCCAGCGCGTGTTCGAGGCCAACTTCTGCGTCTACGGCGTGCGGAAGATCTGACGGCAACTGGCCCGGGAGAGGATCGTGACCGCGCGATGCACGGTGGCGGGGCTGATGCGCCGATTGGGCTTGGCGGGGGTGGTGCGGGGCAGGAGCGTGCGCACCACGATCTCCGACCCGGGCGCAGCTTGCCCCCTCGACCGCGTCAA
>NZ_JBEXZS010000106.1:0-3781 GCF_040593685.1 Methylobacterium sp. EM32
CGGACGCGTCGGGCCGGGACGACCAGGCGTCGAGCACGGCGTCGCGGTGGGGAGCCCGGGGCGCGCCCATCAGTGCACCGCCTCGACCTTGGGGACGACCGGGCCCTGCATGGCGAGGATCGGGTTCAGCCCGAGGCGGTCGCACATCCAGAACAGGCGCTCGAAGCCCAGCCGGCGCAGGCGGTCCGGGCAGCGGCTCTTGATGTCCGAGAGGTCCCGGCGGAGCTGGCCGACGTTGCCCTGGCTGTCGCCGAGGGCCTGGCGGACCTGCTCGGTCGTCATGCGGCTGACGACCGGGGCGATGGCGTTGACCATCGCGGAGCGCGCCAGCAGGCTCGACGGGGACCGGCGCTTGCGCGGGTCGTCCAACCGGCTGGGGGGCTATCTAGCGCCAAGGGCAGCGGTTTGTTCCATGCAGGAACGCTGCGTGCGCGACCCGGATTCGCATAGGGGAGTGCAACCGGAACGCGCGCAACCGCGTCGCTTTGCGCGGTCGAAACCATGCAGTCATGGCAAGGACGGGACGGGCTAACCTTGGCAGCCCGTCCCCGGGGACGTCAGCCCCAGACGCGGGCCGCGGCCTCCCACGACCACGGGGCCGGCGCCGGCAGGGCCAGAAGCCGCTCGCGCGCCCCGTCGAGGTCCTGGGTCCGCGGGCCCAACGCGAGTATCACGAGCCAGTCCGCCCGCTCCCGGGCGTCGTCGTCGGGGTCGCCGGCGAGGAGCATTCCGGCCGCGACGAGGGCCCGCCGGACGGCGCCGCCCCGCTCGGCGTCGTCCGCCCCCAGGAGCGCGTACTCGCCCGTCCGCCATCCCTGTAGGATCGCGCGCAGAGCGGCCTGGCCGGCGGCCGCGGCGGGCGGGGCCGGGAGCGGCGCGTGGTTCTCCGTGAGGTAGACGACGCGCCCGTAGCGGTACTGCCGGCGACCGTGCGGGCTGACGGGACGGGCGCCGCCGTACCAGGCGTCTAGGGCGCGGGCCCGCAGCGCCTTGAGCTCGCCCGCGCGGACAACCTTCGGGTGCGGCTGGTCGATGACGATGGGGCGGGTCATGCCGACACCTCCTCGGGAACGGAAACGCCCGCCGGGCCGTGAGGCGCGCAGCGGGCGTCGTCTGGGAGGTAGGTGCCCTTCACCGTGACGACGCCAGTATAGGCCTCCCCCTCGGGCGCCACAAGCGCGACAGGTGCCTCGACGGAAGTATTTCCGACCTTCGCGCGTGAAGTACCCCGTGACGAACCGTGTGAACGGCGCGGCTTGATCGGCGTGTCCGGGGCGGTAACCGTGCCGATGGCCTCGATGGCCTTGGCGTCGCGCAGGGCGGTGTCGAGGTAGCGGGTGGTGACGCCGAGCCGGGCGGCGATGGCGGGGCGGTCGAGCCCCTCGTCGCGGCGAAGGCGCAGGGCCTCGGCCCCGACGGCGAGCCGGGCGCTCTGCTGGTCCGTCCGGGCCTTTGCCCCGCGGGTTCGGCGCAGGGTGGCCTGGCGGGAGGCGACGACGCTCTTGCGCCGCTCGGCGTTCACCAGGATGCGCATGTCGGCGTCCCCCATCTCGTGT
This sequence comes from Methylobacterium sp. EM32, assembly GCF_040593685.1. Classification (NCBI taxonomy): domain Bacteria; kingdom Pseudomonadati; phylum Pseudomonadota; class Alphaproteobacteria; order Hyphomicrobiales; family Methylobacteriaceae; genus Methylobacterium; species Methylobacterium sp. EM32. The sequence goes on from NZ_JBEXZS010000106.1 coordinate 1,557, forward strand.
GGCTGGACTTTGAGGAGCTCGATCAGCCGCTTCGGGCCCGGCCGGTAGCGGGGGTCGACCTCCTTCCCCAGCCAGAACTTCCGCCCTCCGTTGGCCGCGTCCCGAGCGGCCTTGCGGATGCCGCTAGTGCAGGACAGGGCCTCCTCCTCGTCGAGCCCCCAGGCATGCGCCTGGTCCCGGACCCACCCGTCGAGGTCGCACGCCGGCATGACCCAGGCCTGCACCATCGTCGCCGCGAAGGCCATCGTCGAGCGGCCGGTCTCCTCGGCCATCCGCTTCCCGCCGAACCGGTGGGCGCGCAGGCGCTCGATGTCGGCGGCGATGGCCTGCCAGTACGAACGGCCGGTCAGGTGCCCGCCCACCCGCTCGCGGCGCTTCTTGGGTTCCGGCGCAGCAGGGGCGGTCGTCGAGGCCACCTCCTCCTCCCGCCGAGCCCGGTCACGCCCGGCCCGCTTGGCAGCCCGCTTGGCGATGCCGTCGAGCTTCTCGGCGACGAACAGCTTCGCCTTGCGGCGCGAGACCGGCATGACCGCGGCGGCGAGCTCGTCGAACGTCCCCCGGCGGACGTCGGCGGTGTAGAACGGCCAAAGCATGTACGCCTTGGACTTGGCGTTGGGGTTGTAGCTGCCCGAGTACCGGTAGAGGTGCGTCGGCGACAGGCCGGTGGCATCGTGCCCGAGGTCCTCGAACGCGCGGTTCAAAGTTCGCTGGACGGCGCGCCACCGGGGCAGGACCTCCCGGGGCGCCACCTCGTAGAGCCAGACGATGAGCATACCCCTTCCGGACGACATGACGTAGCTCGGAGCCGGCCAGCGCTTCTCCTCGCAGCGGCGGAGGACGATATCGAGCACGTCGCCCTTGGACAGCCCCGCGAGGCCCTGGACGCCGTAGTAGTCGAGGTCGATCCAGTTGGCGCAGATCGAGGTAAGGTTGGCGTCAGACGCCTCCGGGACGGCCTCGCCCGGCTTCGGGTAGGGGAACGTGCAGAACGTGTGGAACGCCAGTTCCGTCAGGGCGCTCACGACCGAGGCGTGCCCGTCGCGGATGCGCTTCACGCTGAACCGGCGCTCGCGGAACACGTACCGCTTCTGCCGACCGGTGCCGATGTTCACCCGCGCCCCGATGCGAACGACGCCGTGGCTGCCGACCGGATGGATGAAGCGGAGGTAGTCGAGGGCGGTGAAGTCGCGCGTCTCTACCGGCAGGGCGCGCCTAGCCCATGCCTCTGGGGGCACGGCATTGCCCCGGATCTCGTTCAGGGTGGTCACGGTGGTCTCCGGTTGGGGGACCTCGCCGGGGGCACCTCTGCACCGACAAGGACCGGGTTTTGGGATGTTCAGGAGGGACAGCCCGACTACGGGCACGACAAGGATTGACCTCGACCACGAGAAGGTCAACGGGCTTCCAGCGTCCATCATTAACGGCAGAGCCGGGAACCAATACTTGCCCGAAGGTGGCACGGAAACGGGGGCTACACGCCGCCCCGGAGAGCTCCCGTGTCCTACAGGGTCATCGCGAACACCCCTGCCCGGCGGGCTCCGCTGTGCCTTCCAGGCCCATGTCGGGTTTCGCCGCCAACCCGGGGCTGGCCGACCGCGACCTCCCTCTATGGCCCCTGCGGGGCCGGGAGCGGCGTTGTCCGTTACGAATTGTGTGAAATGGGCGCGTTTCCCTCTGCGAACCGCGAGGACCGGTTGCGCGCCGGAAAGGCCATCCGATCCTCGAACCACCCCTGGTGGCTTGCTGGCCGGACTGGCACTCTTCCGCCATGACCGACATCGTCCGTTCCCGTGAGACGTCCGCCGCCCGCCGTCGCGTCGCCGCCGCCGACCGTGCACGTGAATGGCGCGAGCGCCAGCGTGAGACCGAAGCTGCCCGTGTCGCAGAGCTCGTCGCCTCGAAGGCCGAGGTCGCCTCCCTACGGGCCGAGCGCGACCGGCTGCTGGCCGCCCTCGGGCACGCTAGTGCCGTCTCAGGCATTGACGAGGACTTGGCGCGGGCCGTCGTCAAGATGGCTGGGCTGCGCCGGTCCGCTGCCGGCCCGCTCTCTATCGCCCATGCTCAGGTCGCCACCGCCGACGTCATCGCCGTCGCCGCATACATCCGCTGCGGCGGCCGGTCCGCGGGGCAGGTAGCCTACGACGCAGCCCGGCGCCGCGTCCTAGAGCGCCTCCAGCAGTTCCTCCCGCCCCCAGGCGAGGCCTAAAGACATCGCCAATGGAGGG
>NZ_JBEXZS010000107.1:0-36395 GCF_040593685.1 Methylobacterium sp. EM32
GCGCCGGCTTCGCCACCCGGCGGCGGGGGGTCGGGCGCGGCGCAGCGGGCGCCCGGACCGCGCCGTCGCCCGGCAGCGCGATCGTCAGGTGCCGGATGGCCGCCACGAGGTCGTCGAGGCTCGCCTGCGCGGTGCGGCAGAGCCGGATCCGCAGCGACAGGGCGCGGCGCGGCGCGGAGGTATCGGTGGTGCCGAAGATCCCGTCGCGGGACGCGACCTGCGCGTCGCGCCGCGGCCGCTCGAACCACTGCCAGGCGTAGAGGCAGTCGGCGCCGAGCGCCAGGCCGATCGGCCCGTAGGCGTTGCGGGGCGGCACTGCCTGAATCCGCATCGGCTCGCCGGGAAAGCGCACGGCGATCTCGCCGGCGATGCCGAACTCGCTCGGCTTGGCGAGGCGCGGCGGGAAGGCGAGGAGCAGGTCGCCGGTCTCGTTGCGAAGCGCGATCTCGGCGTGGTTGCGCCCGTCGCCGCCCTCGTAGCGGATGCGCTGGTCGAAGCCGTCGCGCTGGCGCGTCTCGATCACCGCGGCGACCCGGCCGGCGCCCGGCAGCCGCAGGGCCGGAGCGGGCTGCGCCGGGGCGGGGCCCACCCCCGCGAGGAGCGCCAGGAGTGCGGTAACGAGGGGAACGAGGGACAGGCGGGCGCTCACGGATAACCCTTCTCGGCGGGAACCGCGCGCTCCGAGGTGGTGCGGGCCGGCACCGAGAAGCGGACGCTCTCGGGGGAGGCGGAGCGCGTGCGCTCGCCCTGCTGGTCCTGCCACAGCGTCCCGGGCGGGGGCCCGGTCAGTCCCTCGGGCTTGTCGAGGCCGTTATAGCCCGGCAGGAGCGCGTAGCCGTAGCGCTCGTAGGGCATCGCCCCGGCGCCCGGCACCCGGCGGGCGACGAGCGGCGGCGCCGGCACCGACGGCTCGCGAGCGTAAGCCCCCGCTTGCGCCTGGCCGGTCCCGCCCGCGGGATAGCGCAGGGGATTGTCGAGGGGCACCGCCAGGGGGAACTCGCCGCGCTGGACCGCCGGCGGCACCGCCTCGGTCCGGCCCCCGGCGCCCGGGGCGTCCGGCCGCGGCACCCGGCCGTAGGAGGCCTGCGGTTCGGGCCGCACGGCGTTGGCCGCCGCGGGCGCGGCCCGGCCGCCGGTGGAGGCGGTCGCCCCCTGCACGGCGCAGGGCAGCGGGGGACCGCCCTGGCTCTCACGGAACAGGAGGTCGACCACCTTCGGAAACAGGCCGTCGTAGCGGTTGACCACCTCCAGGTAGGGCCGCTGGCGCCGCAGGCGCTGGAGCGTCAGGGCGTAGCCGAACACCGTGCTCTCGCTCGGCATCCAGGCCACCGCGCGCTGGAACCACTCGAGGGCGGCGTCGAACTGGCAGGAATTGTAGGCGTACCAGGCCAGCCCCTGGGCGCCCTCGCCGGAGGCGGTGGCGTTGACGACGCGGGCGTAGCGCTCGATCCGGGCCGGCTCGATGTAGGGCGGGCTCGCCAGGGTCAGCTTGCGCTCCAGGAGGTCGATGAACAGGAGCTCGTTGCCGACGAAGCGGTCGCGCCAGGCATAGGCCACCTCCTCGGCCTCGCGCATCATGTTGAGCTCGCGCAGGGTGTGGGCGAGGCCGTGCGCCACCATCGCGTCGCCGCCGCGCGCGATCGCCAGCTTGAACCACTCCAGCGCCTCGCGGAACTGGCGCCGCTTGTAGGCGTACCAGCCGAGGAGCCCGGTCTGGCTCGGCTCGGCGGTCTTGCGGGCATAGGCCTGGAAGGCGGTGAGGTCGGGCAGGGTCGGGGTCTGGGCCGGCTCGTCGTGCAGGAAGGCGGCGATCCGCGCCCGGGTGATGTCGAGGCGGATCGGCTCGAACTCGGAGGCCCCGGAGGGATCCTGCCGCCCCATGGCGATCAGGCGCTCGGCCTGCTCCATCTTGATGTGCGCCATCGCCTTCTGGATCGTCGCGAGGCGCGCGCCGGTATCGGCGTTGCCGTCCAGCACCGACTTGTAGAGGTTGAACGCGTCCTCGCTCGCCCCGGTGGCGGCGAGGTCGTCGGCGATGATCCAGATGCTCTCGACGTCTGCCGGGTCGAGGGCGCTCGGATCGGCGCGGTAGAGCGCGACGACCTCCTCCGGGTTCTTGCCCGCCGCCGCCGCGATGCTGGAGCGGAACTCCGCCCGGCGCAGCTTGCGCCCGAGCTCCTCCGAGGGCTGCCAGGACGGCTCGACCGAGCGGCGCGCGGTGATCGCGGCGCGCAGATCCTGCAGGCGGCCGGCGGTGAACAGGTCCCAGAGCGGCGCCTCCTCGGGCGGGCTCGGCTGCAGGCTGTCGAGGTCCGGCGGCTCAGTCCAGCCCGGATAGAGCCGCTTCAGGCGGGCGATCTCCGCCCGCATCCGGGCGGTCTGCTTCTGCGAGGCGTAGTAGCGCAGCGCGCTCTCGTCGACCATGCCGGGGGTGCGGGAGGTCTCGGGGTCGACCATGATGGCCGGCGCGCGCACGCCGTCGCCGTAGACGACCCGCGGCAGGGCGGTGTCGGGCGCCTGGGCGAGAGCGGGGCTCGCGGCCAGGGGCAGCCCGGCAACGACCAGGACAGCCGCGGCGAGGGGGAGGGAGCGGCTCACGACTTGAGGCATGACGGGTAGCGCATCCGGGCCGCGACCAGGGCGAGGAGGTGGAGCGTCGTCGGGTAGTAGTTCTGCCCGTCCTGCACGCTGCGAAGAGAGTCCGGGAAGGGGGTGCCGTCCTGCGCGCAGGCGACGAGGGCGGGGAGCGCGGTGTAGCCCGGCTCGGTCAGCCACTCGACCGGGCGGCCGTCGCGGGTGTCGACGATCGGCAGGCGCTCGCGGTCGATCCCGCCCCACAGGGTCCGGAACGGCGCGTAATCGTCCGGCCGGCCGACGCCGGCCCAGGCGAGGTAGAGCGGAATCCGGATGGCGTTGTAGGAGAACAGCGGCGGGAAGCCGTCGGCGGGGCGAAGCGCCTCGTCCTTGGCGGAGATCCACTCGGTCGGCAGGCCGCTCGGGCCGAAGCGCGCGCGGCGCAGCACCTCGACGCCGCTGCGGATCACCGAGGCCCAGTCGTATTCGGGTGCGACGATCCCGAGGCGCTGGAAGGCCGGGAAGACCCAGTAGGACAGGTTGACGAGCGGCCCGTCGGCCCGGTCGCGGGCGGCGAATCCTGCGACCGCCGGCAGCACCAGGGGCCCGGGCGCGGCGCGGAACAGGATCGTCTTGCGGCCGAACTCGACGGCGAGGCGCCGCGCCGCCGTGCGGTAGGACGGCTCGCCCCAGGCCTCCGCCGCCTCGGTCAGGGCCCAGGCGACCAGGATGTCGCCGTCGGTGGCGTTGTTCATGTCGGAGACCGCCGGGCGGTGGTCCGGCGCCCAGCGCCAGGCCAGGAGCTCGTCGGAGCGCACCAGTAGGTTGGCGCGGGTCCAGCCCCAAATCCGCTCGAAGGCGGCCCGGTCGCCCGCCGCCACCGCCAGCAGCATGCCGTAGCCCTGGCCCTCGCTGTGGCTGATGAAGCCGTTGGCGGTATCGACGATCCGGCCCTTCTCGGTCACGAACCGGGCCCGGTAGGCGCGCCAGCCGGGATCGTCCCCGAGGCTGCCGGCGAGCGCGAGCCCGGCGGCCCGGCCCGGCATTTCGCCCGGATTGGCGGAGGGCAGGCTCGGGACGGCGGTGGCGGGGGGCACGGGGGTCGGTTCCTGTCCTTGCGCGACCTGACCCTGGGTGCCGTCGGGCGCCTGAGCCGGAAGCGGCGCTTGAGGGGCCTGCGGCGCTTGAGGGGCCTGCGGCGCTTGCGCCCATCCGGGCATCGCCGAGAGGAGCAGCGACGCGGCGCAGGCGAGGGCGGGGAGGGTCCGGCGGCTCATCGGTTCCTCCGGCCGAGCTGGCGCACCAGGCTCGTGGTGGCGAGGCCGAGGCAGAGCGCCATGACCAGCGTCATCGCCACGTAGGCGCCGGGATTGAGGGAGAGCCAGGCGGCGGAGACGAGCCGCAGGTTCGCAAGACCCCGCGCCTGCGTCTCGATCAGCCCGACGCGCTTGGGCTGCACGGTGGTGAGGCTGCCGTCCGAGGCGTCGAGGAAGGCGGCCTGGCCGGAGAGGTTGGTCCACACCACCGGATCGACGAGGCAGGAGACCGAGGCCTTGAGGATCGAGGCGTTCGGGGCGGTCACCACCACGGTGCCGTCCCGGAGCCGCCCTCCGGCGCCCTGGGCGATGATCAGCGAGGCGCGGGGATTGAGCGGCACCGCCTCCGGCGCCGGCCCGCCGGCGAGGCGGAGCGCGAGGTCGCGGGTCTCCGCCGCCCGCTGGACCAGCCCGGCCCAGGCATTGGCGAGCACCGCCGGGACGACGGTGAGGCCGCGCGCCGACTCGTCCCAGCGCGCGACCAGGTCCGCCTCGCTGTCGGCGGGCGCCTCGGTCGGATCGGGCGCGGGGGCCTGCGGGGCGGCCTGCGCCGGGGCCGGGGCCGCGGAGGCCGTGCGCAGGGGCGTGGTGAGGGCCGGCAGGGCGCAGCGCATCGGCAGGTTGCGGCGCAGGCGGTCGAGGGTGACGACACCCTCGGCCCCGAACGGGCCGGGGGTGGCGACGGTCTCGGCCCGGCCCTCCCAGATCCCCCGGACCTGCGCCGGATCGAGGCCGACGGCCTCCAGCGCGGCGGGGGTGAGCGCGCGGACCGGGGCGACGATCAGGTGGGCGCCGCCCCCCGCCTCGCGCTCGTCATTGCCGATCTCGAAGTCGATCACCCGGTTGGCCGCGATGGCGAGGCGGGCCGCCAGGGTCGCGGCGGCGGACGCCGAATCGCGGTCCGGGGTGGGCAGGACGAGGCGCGGGCGCCGGGCATTGGCTGGGAGGTTCGGCGCCAGGAACGGCACCGCGCCGGCCTTGACAGCGGCGAGGTCGGGGCTGCGCACCGCGCGGGCGAGAGCCGGAATGTCGATCCGGGTGCGGTCGAGGAACAGGAAGCGGGCGCGCCGGGCGCCGGGCGCCAGGGTGTCGCAGGTCCGGTCGGCGGCGGTGGGGAGCTGGGCGCTGATCTCGACCCGGTTCAGCCCGGGCCGCCACAGGCTCAGGGGCAGCGGGATCGCGCTGTCGGTAAAAACCTCGCCGCGACTGTAGGGCAGGGGCACGCTGGCAGCGTTGCGGCCGTTGATGTCGACGACGATCCGGGCACTCGGCTCTAGGCCGGCGGCGTAGCCGCCGGCGAGGTGCAGGATCACCTTGCCGTAATCGGCCGGGACGAAATCGGCGGGAAATCGCACCGCGAAGCCGACCCGCAAGAGCCGGCCGTCGAACTCGCGGCTCGTGACCCCGAGCTGATCCAGGGTCAGGCTCTCGCCCCCCTGGACCGGAGTGCCGCGGGTCAGATCGGCGAGCCGCGTCCCCGGCGGCGTTCCGGACGCGTCGCCCGAGGCGGCGAGCGTCGCGATCGCCTGGCGCACATCCGCCGCGCTCACGCCGGTGACGACGAGGACCGGGGCGCGGCTGCCGCGCGGCGCCAGCACGGCGACCCGCGGGCCGGTGATGGGACCGAGCTCTTCCAGCCCCTCGGTGCCTCGGATCTCCGCGGCGGTGCCGACCGCGAGGGTGAGGCCGGCGCGGCCGGAGAGGGCGGGGCCGAAGCTCACCGCCGGCCGCGCGAGCCGCCCGACCAGGGCGACCGCCTGCACGGCGCCGATCATCCGCTCCAACCGCTCCGGACTCGGCCGCTCGGCGAGCAGCACGCCGATCGGCAGCGCCCCGCTCTCGTCGGGCTCGAGCGCCGCGAGGGTCTTGAGGTCGAGGTCGGAGGCCTGGGCCACGACGAGGCCGGAGCGCGACGGGTCGATCTGGGTCCACAGCTCGTAGGTGGCCTCGGTCGAGCAATCGACCCGGTGGCGTTGGCTCGCCGCGAGGGTCACCGCGTTGTAGCCGGGCTTGAGCACGCCCTCAGGGAGGGGAAACTCGACCACCTTGACGGCGCCGGGGGCCTGGATCCGGGTCCAGCCAACCCGGGTCCCGTTGACGCTGCCCGACAATTCGGAGGATTCCGGCGCCACCGAGATCGCCGAGAGGTAGGAGACGCGCAGCTTCGCCGGGCCGCGGGCCTGCGCCTCGGTCACGTAGACGGGGAATTGCAGCGAGGCTTCCTCGCCGGCGAGGCGGTAGCCGCCCGTGCCGGCGGGAAACCGCCGCGCCGCCTCGACCGCCGCCACCACCGCCATACCGCGGCGGACGGGGTTGGGCTCGGGTTGGGCCTGCGGTGCTTGTGTTCCCTGCCCTGGCGGCCGTGGCGGGGCGCGCAGGGGCTCGCCCGTGGGCGGCAGGGTCAGGCGCTCGGTCGGGCCGGTGCCGAGGAAGCTCTGGGCGAGGGTGGGGGTGGCGAGGAGGCAGGCGAGCAGCGCCGCCAGGGTCGCGGTCAGACGCCCCCCCCTTCCTGGCGACCTCGGGCTCTCACGAAGCTGATCACCCCTGTGGCAGGGCTGTTCGGGAAGGAGCGCTGGTTTCCCCCTCTCCCCGCGGGCGGGGAGAGGGCGGCTGATCCCTTGTCGGGTCAGCCGCGAGCCCGCAGGGCGAGGGTGAGGGGGCAGTGCCGGAAGAGGCTCATCCGGGGGCACCCCCTCACCCTCGCTCCGGCTCAAGCCTCCGCTTGCTGCGTCTCCTGAACGGAGACGCAGCCCTCTCCCCGCCCGCGGGGAGAGGGGAAAACCCGCGCGGATCCCGCGTTGAAGAAGGGCGAGGCGGCGCAGGATCATCGCCACCTCACGCCGCGTCGGTGCGCCGGCCGCGGGCGGCGAGCGCGCGGTCGTTCTCGAAATCGAGCATCAGGCGGACCCAGTCGCCATCGGCCTCCGCCTCGTCTTGGGTCGCATCTTGGTTCGCACCTTGGGCGTGAGCCTGGGTCTGGGCGGCGGGGGCCTGCGTGCGGATCGGGAGGGTCGGCCGTGCGAGCGGGGCGAGGGGCAGGTCGACCGGCTGGGGCGGGCCTACGTCCCGGGCCGGCTCGTCGTAGACCGGGTCCACCGGGGCCTCGACCGGCATCGGCCGACGCACCTCGCCGGCCAGCGCGTAGCGCAGGGCGCGGACCGGCTCGGAAAAGCCCCACCAGATGAACTGCAGCGTGCCGGTGAACAGATCCTTGTGACGGCGCCGGCGCAGCTGGAACCGGCGCATCGCCTCGGCATCGCCGTACATCAGCCCGGCCAGCGCGACGTAGTCCTGCGGCCGCAGGGTCCCGAAGGCGAGGCGGCAGACCGCGTCGGCGCCGGACCGCGTGACCGGCCCGAGCACCACCGGCAGGGCGCCGGCGGGGCGGGCACCCGCCACCGGCACCACCGTGAGCGTGCCGGGGACCGGGCGGTGGCCCGCGCCGGGAGCGAGGAACGCCGCCGGCATCCGCACGGTGCAGGCCTCGGCCGAGACCCGCTCGACCGCCACGTCGACGGCCCGGCCGCCGAGGGTGAGCTGGCCGCGGCGGGCGATCGCCAGGGACGGCGTGCGCTCGAACTGACGCCGCTCGGCGCAGACCCCGAGCGCCGCCCCGGCGGTGAGCAGGTTGAACAGGTTCCACAGCCCGACGACCAGCATCAGGTTGGTGACGCCCGGCTCGAACAGGTAGCGCCAGGCCGCGACGACGCAGCCGGTCAGGAGCAGGCCGTAGACCGCGAAGAACGGCAGCGAGAGCGCCGACAGGTGGTCGTGATCGAGCGTCGCGCCCTTGTTGGTGACGTTGAAGGTCGGTTTGCGCGGCGACCAGATCACCGAGACGATCGCCTTCGACAGGTACAGGCCCTGGACGTACTCGTACAGCTCGGAAACGAACGGCCAGCGGAACTTGCCGTAGACGTAGTTCTGCATCATCAGGTTGATGACGATGTAGGTCGCCGTGTAGGCGATCGATTCGTCGACGCTGGCGACGAAGATTTTTAGATCGAAGAAGATGTGCAAGAGCGGCGCGAACATGAAGGCGAGCCGCGGAATCGGGAAGAACCAGAACGTCATGCTCGACAGGTAGGCGAGCTTCTGGATCGGCTTGAGGCCGCGCTGCAGGGCCGGGTTCTTCAGGAGCAGGATCTGGAACATGCCCTGGCACCAGCGCGAGCGCTGGCCGATGAAATCGGCGAGCGTGTCGGGCTGGAGGCCGGCGATCAGCGGCTTGTCGACGTACGCGCTGGTCCAGCCGCGGGAATGCAGCTCGAAGGCGGTCTCGCAATCCTCCGTGATGGTGATGCCGGCGAATCCCCCCGCCTCGTCGAGGGCGACGCGGCGCAGGAGCGCCGCCGAGCCGCAGAAGAACGAGCCGTTCCACTTGTCGAGCCCGGCCTGGGTCACCGCGTAGAACATCTCGTTCTCGGACGGCATCCGCTCGAAGGTCTTGAGGTTGCGCTCGATCGGGTCCGGGTTGAGGAAGGCGTGCGGGGTCTGGACCAGGAAGAGCTTCGGGTCCTCGGCGAAGTAGCCGACGGTCTCGGCCAAGAGCGAGCGGAACGGCACGTGGTCGGCGTCGAGCACCAGCACGAGGTCGCCCGTGGCGAGGCTAAGCCCGTTGTTGAGGTTGCCGGCCTTGGCGTGCTCGTTTCGGGAGCGTGTCAGGTAGCGGGCGTCGAGGTCGCGGCAGAGCGCCTGCAACGCGGCCCGGCGGTCCCGTGCGGCCTGCGCCTTCTCGGGGTTGGGATCGGCGCATTTCTGGTCGGTGCCGCCGTCGTCGAGGAGCCAGACGGTCAGCTTCTCGGGCGGGTAGTTCATCTGGCGCGCGGCGGCCAGCGTCATCGCGAGGATCTCGGCATCCTCGTTGTAGCTCGGCACGAAGACGTCGACGGCGGGCAGGTCGGCCGCCGGCACGGCGGCAGGCGGGGGGCGGCGCAGCGGCTCGGCGTTGATGATCAGGCTGACGAACAGGATGAAGACGCAGTACAGCTCGCAGAGCAGCAGCAGCAGCCCGAAGCCGAAGCTGACCGGATCACCCGGGGAGGGCAGGGTGTCCGTCACCCGCCACAGGATGTAGCGCAGCACCACCAGGCTGCCCATCGCCAGGAAGACGAAGCGCGTCCGCGGCCCGTCGAAGACAAGCCACAGCCCGGCCATCGCCGCCATGGCGGCGAGGCTCATCGCGAGCTGGTTCTGGGTGCCGACGGGCTGGCTCAGAAGGGCGAGGCCGGCCACCGTCGTCCCCATCCAGGCCAGCCATCGCAACACACGCACCACGCCCGCCACCTCCGAGTCGCCAAGTCTCCTACGCCATAGGAATATGTCGGTTTCTCGTTACGAGAACCTGCTTTTTTTCGATGGTCCTCAATGCATCGGAGCGCGAAAACCGCTCCTGTCCCGTATCAAATTGCCACACGTGATCGTGGATCGCCCTGGACCAGCCCTCATCTCACAGGCTGTCCTGCGATGGCGAGACCGATTTTTCATAGGAATATTTTGTAATAGTGCAGTCTAAGGACCAAGCCCCGTACGATGACGATCGCGGTCAGATCAAATTCTGATACAGATGTCGTCCGCACGGTCGTCTTCGAACACGGTCGTCGACACGGCGTAGGACCGGTCCAGCGCCCTCACGCAGAGAGCGGAGCAGGTGGGGCCGGGACCTTTCTCAACGTCAGCACGGCACTAAATTTCGCAACTCGGGGTTGCGATAGCAGTCAGGTTGCAGGCCGGCCCCCGGAGCGGGCGACGGTCGTCGCGGCGCATGAGCGATGCGTTGCTCGACCAAGCCGCCGGCGGGTGCTGCCGAACGCCGACACCGCCCGATCGCGGCGCGATCGGGCGGTGCTCCCGGTTCTCACCTCTGTCGTGTCATCCGTGCCGGAGCGGCCCGCGCTCCGCTGGAAACCAGACTAGAACGGGATGTCGTCGTCCAAGTCGTCATAGCGCTTCTGGTTGCCGCCGCCGCCACCGCCGGACGGAGCCGGGCGCCGCTCGCCGCCGGACGAGGAGGAGCGTCCACCGCTGCTGCGACCACCACCGCCGCCACCGCCGTAATCGCCGCCGCGGCTGATCTGGCCGCCGCCCATGTCGTCGGCGCCCATCTCGCCCATACCGCCCTCGGCCCCGCCACCGCGGCCGTCGAGGATGGTCAGCTCGCCGCGGAAGCGCTGCAGCACGATCTCGGTCGTGTACTTCTCGACGCCAGACTGGTCCTGCCACTTGCGGGTCTGGAGCTGGCCCTCGACATAGACCTTCGAGCCCTTGCGCAGGTACTGCTCGGCGACGCGGGCCAGGTTCTCGTTGTAGATCACGACCGAGTGCCACTCGGTCTTCTCCTTGCGCTCGCCGGTCGCCTTGTCCTTCCAGGACTCGGACGTGGCCAAGCGCAGGTTCACCACCGGATCGCCGGAGGCCAGCCGGCGGGTCTCGGGATCGCGCCCGAGATTGCCCACCAGGATCACCTTGTTCACGCTGCCCGCCATCCCGCTCTCCTCTCGTTCCATCTCACTCGGGCGCATGCCCGGCCGACGCCGCGGACCACCGCTTCGGTCACGCGAGTTGGGCCGAACAGGCCGGGACCGGCAAGGGGAGGGGCGCCTTTGTGCCCGCTTCACACATGCCGGAGGCCGGACAACGTTCTATATTTGTTCGCTGGGCCGGGCAAGCGAAAAGGGCGAGCCGATACAGCTCTTCCAGTGATTCTCCGCGTCATCCCGGGGCCGCGAAAGCGGAACCCGGGATCCATAACCGCTCACGATTCAGGATCAAGCGGGACGCGATCGACCTCATTCTTTGACGTCAGCGTTTATGGATCCCGGGTTCTCGCCTGCGGCGAGCCCCGGGATGACGCAGAGGATGGGAGACTCGGCTGCGTGACGGATGATCGCTCAGTCGAGCGCGTCCAGCGACTGTGCCACGTCGGCGATGAGGTCCTCGACCGATTCCAGCCCGATCGACAGCCGCACGGTGTCCGGCCCGACCCGGGCGGCCTCCTTGTCGGCGGCGGGGAGCTGGCGGTGGGTCGTGGTCGCCGGGTGGATCGCCAGGGACTTGATCTCGCCGATATTGACGAGGTGCGAGATCAGGTTGAGTCCGGTGATGAATTTTTGGGCCGCCGCCTCGCCGCCCTTGAAGCCCACCGTGAAGATCGAGCCCGCGCCCATCGGCGAGTAGCGGTTCGCCAGGGCCTCGCCGGGCTGGCCCGGCAGCGACGGGTAGCTCACCCAGGCCACCTTCGGGTGGTCACGCAGGAAGGCGGCCACCGCCTTGGCGTTGGCGCAGTGGCGCTCCATGCGCAGCGGCAGGGTCTCGGTGCCGGTCAGCGTCAGGAAGGCGTTCATCGGCGACAGGCCGGGGCCGAGGTCGCGCAGGCCGAACAGCCGGCAGGCGGTGGCGAAGGACGTCTCGGGGAAGCGCTCGGAGACGATCAGGCCCTCGTAATCGGGCCAGGGCTCGTTGATCAGGTTGTAGCGACCCGTCGCTTTCCAGTCGAACCGGCCGGCATCGCAGACGATGCCGCCGATCACCGTGCCGGAGCCCGACAGGAACTTCGAGGTCGAGTGGACGACGATGTCGGCGCCGTGCTCGATCGGCCGGATCAGGGCAGGCGAAGCCAGCGTGTTGTCGACGACGAGCGGCAGGCCGTGCTTGCGCGCCACCGCGGCGACGCCCGCGAGGTCGATCACCGTGCCGCAGGGGTTGACGATCGATTCGCAGACGATCGCCCGGGTCTTGTCGGTGATCGCGGATTCGAAGTCCTCGGGCGTCAGGCCGCGGGTGAATTGCGGGACGAGGTCGTAGCGGCCCTCCAGCCGGCGCATCAGCCCGAGCGAGCCGCCGAACAGCCGCGCGGAGGCGACGTAGGCGTCGCCCGACTGCATCAGGGTCATCAGCACGAGCAGCATCGCCGACTGGCCGGAAGCCACCGCCACCGCCGCCTTGGCGCCCTCGAGCGAGGCGACCCGGCGCTCGAGCGCCGCCACGGTCGGGTTCGAGCCGCGGGAATAGGAGAAGCCCGTCGCCCGCATGGCGAAGATGTCGGCGGCCTGCTCGTTCGATTCGAACACGAAGCCGTTGGTGAAGTAGATCGGCTGCGCCCGGGCGCCGGTGGCCGGATCGGGGGCGGTGCCGGCATGGACCGCGCGAGTGGCGAAGTGGAGCTTGGTCGGATCGCTCATCGAAATCGTCCGTGGAAGGGTCGGCTCAGGCGGCGCGGCGCACGGTGTCGTGCAGGGTGCGCACCAGGGCCGAGGGCGCGTAGGGCTTGGGGATGAAGCGCGCGCCCGGCGGCATGTCGTGCGGGCCGGGGCTGCCCATGCCGGAGACCACCAGCACCGGGAGGCGCGGCCAGCGCCGGGAGACGAGGCGGGCGAGGGCGAAGCCGTTCATCGAGCCGAGCGGCATGTCGACGTCGGTCATCAGCACCTCGACGTCGGGCCGGCTCTCCAGCACCTTCAGCGCCTGGTCGGCATGGGGTGCCTCCAGCACGGTGAAGCCGGCCTCCGCCAGGGTGTCGGCGGCCTCCATCAGCAGGAGGCCGTCATCCTCGACGAGGAGCACCACCGGCGCCGCGTCGCAGGACGCGTCCGGCGCATCCTGTCGGGTGTCTTCCCGACGGGAAGCCTGATCGTGTCGGTCGAGGTCGGATGTCATCGCGGGCAATGCGGGCGGGGGCGAAAGGTTGCGGCCGAAGCGTGCTGCCTATGGGTCCGCATCCCATGGGTCAAGCGTGGCGGGAGAACGGCGCGGGACTGTCGCATCCCGAGCAAGTCCCACGCCATCCCTCCCTCGTAACGGCGACGCCGTCCCGGTGACGGCTACGCCGTCCCGTCCTGCATCGCCGCGAGCGGCGCTTCGAGCTCCATCACCGCGCCCTCCGGGGGAAAGCGCAGGCTGACCCGGCCGCCGAAGCTGTGCACCAGGCTGCGCTCGATCAGCCGCGAACCGAACCCGCCCCGGACCGGCGGCGCGACGGGCGGGCCGCCGCTCTCCCGCCAGCACAGGCGCAAGACGGCCCCGGCGCTCCCGGCGAGTTCCCAGGTGACGGCGACGCGGCCCGCTGGGCTCGACAGGGCGCCGTACTTCGCCGCGTTGGTGGCGAGCTCGTGCAGCATCAGGGACAGGGTCAGGACCGAGCGGGGACCGAGGCTGACGCTCGGCCCGGCGGCGGCGAAGCGGCCGGCCACCGCATCGATATGTGGCGCCATCGCGCCCTCCACCACCGCCGCGAGGTCGGCCTCCGCCCAGGCGCCGCGGATCAGCACGTCGTGCGCGTCGGACAAAGCCATCAGGCGGCCGTTGAACGCCTCCATCGCCGCATCGAGGGTCGGGGCGCTGCGCAGGGTCTGGGCGGCGACCGCCTGGACCAGGGCCAGGGTGTTCTTCACCCGGTGCGCCATCTCCTGCATCAGCAGCGCCTGCTGCTCCTCGGCGCGGTGCGCCTCGGTCACGTCGCGGGCGACCGCCAGCAGGCGCTCAGGGTTGCCGTCGGGCCCCTGGATCGGGGAGACCACCACGTCCCACCAGCGCGGGTCCTGGCCGCCGGAGGGCGCGCGGAACCGGCCGGTGCGCCCGGCCCGCGCGGCGGCGAGCGCCACCTCGGCGGCGGTGCGGTCGCCGGGCTCCGGCCAGGACGCCGCCCAGGTGCTGCCGATCACCGCCTCGTCGGGATGGCCGGCGGCGAGGCGGCCGCCCTCGCTCAGCCACTGCACCGTGCCGTCGAGGGCGAGGACCTGGATGCTGTCGCGGCTCGCCGCCAGGAGCCGGGCGGTGAAGGCCTCGCTCGCCCGCAGCCGCGCATTCAATTCCTCGGCGGTGGCGAGGCGCGCCTCCCATTCGGCGGCGGCGGGGGGCTCACCGCCCGCCGGCCGGCCGGGGGTGCCGTGGGCGTCGCGCAGCAGGGCGCGCAGCCGGGCCGTCTCCTCGCGGATTGCGCGCTGGCGCGCGGTCTCGTCGCAGGAGGCGCGTTCGGCGTCGGCGTCGTGGGCGACCATCGCACCAGCCTCCAGACCCGCCCGGGCGGCATGCGTCCCGCCCGGCGCGGATCGGCTCACCCGGCGCCGAAACTGGACGAGGCCAGTAGATCACGGGAGCAGGCTTGGCTGCAATGCTTGCGGGAATTTTTCCCAATCGTCTCTGCCACAACGGAAGGCCGGCCGGCCGCGCGGATCGTCGCGGCCGGCCGGCGTCGCCGTCCTTAGGACAGGGCCTGATCGAGGTCGGCGATCAGGTCGCGCGGGTCCTCGATGCCGATGGAGAGGCGCACCACCTCCGGGCCGGCGCCGGCCCGGGTCTTCTGCTCGTCGGTGAGCTGGCGGTGGGTGGTCGAGGCCGGGTGGATCACCAGCGAGCGGGTGTCGCCGATATTGGCGAGGTGCGAGAACAGCTTCAGGTTCGACACCAGGGCGACGCCGGCCTCGTAGCCGCCCTTGAGGCCGAAGGTGAAGACTGCGCCGGCGCCGTGCGGGCAGTAGCGCTTGTGCAACTGGTGATAGCGATCGGTCTCGAGGCCCGGATAGCTCACCCAGGCCACCGCCGGGTGGCGGCTCAGGTGCTCGGCCACGGTCTTGGCGTTGTCGGAGTGGCGCTGCATGCGCAGCGGCAGGGTCTCGATGCCGTTGATGATCAGGAAGGCGTTGAACGGCGAGAGCGCCGGCCCGAGGTCGCGCAGGCCGAGCACCCGCACGGCGATGGCGAAGCCGAAATTCCCGAACGTCTCGGAGAGCACCATGCCGGCATATTCCGGCCGCGGCTGCGACAGCATCGGGTAGCGCGCGTCGCCGGCCCAGGTGAACGAGCCGCCGTCGACGATGAGCCCGCCGATCGAGTTGCCGTGGCCGCCGAGGAACTTGGTGGCCGAGTGGACCACGATGTCGGCGCCGTGCTCGAACGGGCGGATCAGGTAGGGCGTCGCCATGGTGTTGTCGACGACGAGCGGGATGTTGTGGCGCTTGGCGACCGCGGCGATCGCCGCGATGTCGGTGATGACGCCGCCCGGATTGGCGATCGACTCGATGAAGATCGCCTTGGTGCGCGGGGTGATCGCCGCCTCGAACGAGGCCGGGTCGTCGGTATCGGCCCAGACGACGTTCCAGCCGAAGTTCTTGTAGGAGTGATTGAACTGGTTGATCGAGCCGCCGTACAGCTTGTTCGCCGCGATGAACTCGTCGCCTGGCTGCATCAGGGCGTGCATCACCAGGAACTCGGCGGCGTGGCCCGAGGCCACCGCGACGGCGGCGGTGCCGCCCTCGAGCGCGGCGATGCGCTCCTCCAGCACCGCGTTGGTCGGGTTGGTGATGCGGCTGTAGATGTTGCCGAAGGCCTGCAGCCCGAACAGCGAGGCGGCGTGGTCGACGTCGTCGAACACGAACGAGGTGGTCTGGTAGATCGGCGTGGCCCGCGCGCCGGTGGCGGCGTCCGGCGCCGCGCCGGCATGGATCGCGAGGGTGTTGAAGCCGGGCTGGCGGTCGGTCATGGCGTCCTCGGGCGTCGGTCTTTGGCCGACGTGCTTAGGACCCGTGGGCAACGGTGGTCAAGCGGGGATGTCCGTCGATTCGCACAGTAGAGCCCGCGGGTTCGCGGCTCCGGAACGACCGTGATCCGGTGCGGAGAAGCAACGTCTACAAGAGGGATCGGATCGGCAAGATCGATCTCCCGATCCATGAGGACGCGCGGGCGATGAACACTCGCCCGCGCCGCAGTGACCTCAGCGGTAATGCCGGTGCCGGCGGTAATGATGATGGCGCCGCCCGGGCAGGCCGGTGCGATAGGCGCGCCGGCCCGGATCGATGCCGAGCACGCCGTTGACGCCGCCCACGGCCCCGCCCACCGCGCCGCCGACGACACCGCCGATCGGCCCGCCGACCCGGTTGCCCTCGCGGGCGCCGCGGTCGATGCCGCCGGGAATGCCCTGCGCCTCGGCGGCGCCGGCGAGCGCCAGGGTGGAGAGGGCGAGGGCGGCCATCAGGGAGAGTTTCATGGGGCGCGGTGTCCTCTGCCGGAGGCGCCGCAGGAAGGGCCGGGCGCCTGGTTCGTCTCAACGCTCAGCTTGGGTGGAGGATCCGGTTCGCACATCGGGGGGACCGGCGATGGGGAGACCGCGATTTGTGCGGCACCGTGCGAGAGGCGGCCCGCATCTCGCGTCGGTATCAAGGCCCTCCAGATCACGGCCGGACCGCGACAGTGCCGGAGGCACGCCCAAAGCCTGTTTGCGCACTTTCGCTGGTTGGTTCAATGCCCACACCAACATCTCTCGACGTCATCCCGGGGCTCGACGCAGTCGAGAACCCGGGATCCATAACCGCTGACGCGCCAGGACGAAGCGGGACGGCCTCCGCCTCATTCTGAATTGTCAGTGGTTATGGATCCCGGGTTCCGCTACGCGGCCCCGGGATGACCCGGAGGGTGTAAAATCTCAGGAGGCCAATCGAACGGGCGCCGAAATTCATTCGCCTGGACGGGAGATGCCGCCGCCTCACACCATCGACGCCAGCCCCTCTCGATACGCCGCGACCGCGCGATCGAGCGAGAAATCCGGCATCGCCCGCTCGGCCGCCTGCCGCAGGCGCGCCCGCCGGTCCGGGTCGTCGAGGAGGGCGAGCGTCGTGCGCGCCCAGTCCGCGACCTCCATCGGCCGCACCGTGCCGCAGCCCCGCGCCTCCAGGAGTTCGCGGGCGGCACCCGAATGGGGCGAGGCGAGGACCGAGGCCCCGCTCTGCAACGCCTCGTTGACCACGATGCCCCAGACATCGCCGCGGCTCGGGAAGAGCAGCAGCCGGGCCGAGGCGTGGGCCTCGGCGAGCGCGCCTTGCGCGAGATAGCCGTCGAACCGGGCCGGGATCCCGGCCTCGGCGAGGCGCGCCGCCATCTCGGCCTTGAGCGGGCCGTCGCCCGCCACCCGCACCCGCAAGGGGCGCCCGGCGGCGGCGCAGGCGCGCATCACGTCGGTGAAGAAGCGCGCGCCCTTCACCTCCTCGTTGAGGATGCCGCAGAACAGGACGTCGTAGGGCCGCTCCTCCGGATCGGGCAGGGGCGGCACCGGATTCCAGGCCGGGAAGAGCGGCGCGCGAAACACGCTCTCGGGCGCCAGCCCGTAGCCGGCGAGCAGCGCCCGGCTGCCCTCGCTCGGCCCGAGGCCGAAGGCGGCGCCGGGCACGATCGCCCGGCGCAACAGGCGGTGCGCCGGCGAGCGGGCGCCGGGATCGGTCTCCGGCACGCCGTCGGTGCGGATCGCGTAGGGGATGCGTAAGGAGCGCGCCGCCAGCGCCGCCATCGCCATGGTGGGCGAGAAGTCGTTGAGGATCACCGCCGCCGGCCGTAACCGCGCGAGGCGGGGGACGACGCCCGGATTGACGTAGAGGTTGCGCACCGCGTCGCGGTGCCAGCGCAGGCCCGGCAGCACCGCGAAGCCGTAGCCGTCCGCCGCCGCCAGCTCCCACTGGCGGGCGGGCTCCCTGGCGGCGCAGGCGAGCACGGTGAGCGGGCGGTCGAGGGCGGCGGCCAGCGCCCGGTAGAGTACCTGGGTGTAGGGGGCGAGCGCCCCCGTCACCACCACGACCGGGCGGTCAGGGTCGCGCAAGGCGGGCTCCCCGGGCAGGGCGCGCGCCCATCAGGGCGTCGAGTTCGTGCACGGGCCATTCCGGTTCGAGGACGTGGCGCGGCATTGTCGGGAGATCGTCGGCACGGGCGGCGACGCCGCGGCGGGTGGTGAAGAAGGTGGCGTAGCCGCTGGCGAGCGCCAGGGCCGGGTCGCGGCCCGGCCGGTAATCGTGCTCCGCGACGCCCCAGGGGCAGGCGAAGTGCCGGATCGGCCGACCCGTCGCCGCCTCCAGCGCGCGGCGCGAGGCCGCGATCTCCTGCTCGGCGCCGGCCTCGTCCAGGGTCGCGATGCGGGCGTGGCTCGTGCCGTGCGAGCCGATCTCCATGCCGGCTTCGAGCCACTCGGCCACCAGGGCCCGGCCGGCATAGGGACCGGGCGGGTCCGCGGGCGGTGCGTCGAGCCAGTCGGCGACGAGGAACAGGATCGCCGGCACCCCGGCCGCGCGCAGGACCGGCAGCGCGACCTCGACCGTGTCGGCGTAGCCGTCGTCGAAGGTGACGAGGAAGTGCCGCCCGGTCCCGATCGCGCCGGAGGCGATCAGCCCCACCGCCTCGTCGGCCCCGACGAAGCGGCCGTGGCGCCGGAGATGGGCGATCTGCGCCGCGAACCCCGCGCGGTGATGCGCCGGCACGTGGTGGTAGCACAGGGTGTAGAGGCCCGGCGGCGCGTGGGCGAGCCGGCGCAGGCGGGACAGCCCGCGCAGCAGCAGGGCCCGGACCGCCGGATTGTCGCGGGCGAGGGTCTTGAAGGAGTGCAGCATCCCGCTCGTCGTCATGACAGGGCCATGCGCCGTAGGTGAGACCGGTCCGGCGCGGGAACAAGCCAAGAAAACCACGTAGACGAGAAAACCAACTCGACCCGATCGGCCGTGCCCGACCCGCGCGGTCGCGGTGCGCCGCTTGCGTCACCGGAGCATCGGCGGCGAGCGATGTCGCATCCTGGCACGGAACTCCCAAGACCATGACGAACCCTGAGACGGGATTGCGGGTGCAACCCGTGACCGACGCGCCAAACTGGGACGCGGCGGTATGGGCGCAGCCGCGCGGCACCATCTTCTCCGCCGCCGGCTGGGGGATCTACAAGACGCGCCGCGGCGCGGGCGTCGAGCGGCTGAGCATCCTCGACGAGGCCGGCGACCTCCTGGGCCTGGCGCAGGTGCAGCGGCGGCGGCGGGGCCCGGCCCGGCAATTCTACCTCCAGGGCGGGCCGCTCCTCACCGAGAAGGGCGAGCGCCACGGCGAGGCGGTGGTGCGCGCCCTGCTGGCGCATCTCGCCCTCGGGCCGCTGGACCTCGTGGTGGTCGATTTCAACCGGGCCGAGAGCCCGGGCGCGGTGCTCGGCCTGCTGGCGACAGGATTCCGGCCGGTCGCGACGGCGAGCCGGCACACCCTGGAGGTCGACCTCACCCGCGGCCTCGACGCGCTGCAGGCCGAGATGGAGCAGCGCTGGCGCAAGGCCTTGCGCAAGGCCGAGCGCAACGCGGCGCTCAGCGTCCGCTTCCTCGACGAGCCCGCCGAGCGGCTGAAGGCCTTCGACGCCTTCGCGGCGATGTACGCGGCGCTGAAGACCCGCAAGGGCTTCTCGAACGACTTCGATCCCGCCGCCTATCGCGACCTCGCGGCGAACGACCCGCGCCACGTCATGCTCGAGGTGCGGGAGGGCGACGAGCTGTGCCTGGTGCGCATCGCGCATGTGAGCCGCGACCGCTTCACCGATTTCTTCACCGCCTCGACCGAGCGGGCGAAGGCGAACGCCGCCGCCTACCTGGCGGTGTGGAGCTTCATCCGCCGCGGCGCGGAGGAGGGCTGCCGGGTGTTCGATTTCGGCGGCATCGATCCGGCGCACAACCGCGGCGTCTACGACTTCAAGCGCGGGCTCACCCGCAACGTCGCGTCGAGCGGGCCGCTCTGGCTCTACGGCCGCAACCGCCTCGTCACCGCGGCGGCCGGGGCGGTGCTCGCCCGGTGAGGATCCTTTCCGCCCTGCCGGCCCGGCTCTCCCGACGTCTCGGCGGACCGGCCCTGCTCTCGCTCCTCGACCAGGGGGCGGTGAGCGGCTTCGGCTTCCTCGCCGGCATCGCGGCGGCGCGCCTGATCGACATGGAGGGGTTCGGGCGCTTCGCCCTCGTGCTCATCGTGGCGGGCTTCGCGCAGGGGCTGCACAACGCGCTCGTCACCGCGCCGCTGATGACGCTCGCCGGCTCCGTGCGCGATCCGGCCCGCTACGCCGCGGCCGTCGGCGCCGGCGCCCTGGTGCTGGCGGCGGGCCTCGCCCTCGGGGTCGTAGGCGCGCTCGCCCTCTACTTCGCCGTCCGCGGCGAGGCGGTTCCGGTCGGCCTCGTCACCGCCGCCGGCGCGCTCACCCTGGCGCAGAACCTCCAGCTGACGGCCCGCCGCCTGCTCTTCGCCTATGGCGGGGGGGCGAAGGCCCTCGCCATGGACCTCGCCCGGGCGGCGTCGTTCCCGCTCGCGGTCGCGGGGCTCTGGGCGGCCGGCATCCCCCTCGACGCGGCGCGGCTCGTCGAATTGCTGGCGCTGACGGCCTTCCTGACGACCCTGCCGACGCTCGTCGCCCGGGCCGCCGCTCCCGGGCGCCGACGCCTCGCTACCGCCACCCGGCGCCACTGGCAGATGGCGCGCTGGCTGCTGCCGGTCGTGCTCGTCACCTTCGGGCAGGAGCAGCTGGTCTGGATCCTCGCCGGCGGCGTCCTCGGCGACGAGGCCTTGGGCGGCCTGCGGGCGGCGCAGTACCTCGTCGGCCTCGTGCTGCTGACGCTCGCCGCGACCGAGAACGTGGTGCCGACCGGCGCCGGCCGGGCCTACGACACCGGCGGCGAGGCGGCTTTGCGGGCCTACCTCCTCGGCGTCACCCGCCGCCTCGGAATCCCGGTCGGGTGCCTGCTCGCCCTCGTCGCCGGGCCGGCGGAGCTGTGGCTCGGCCTCGTCTTCGGCGAGACCTACGCGCCCTACGCGCCGGCCCTGCGCTGGCTGGCGCTCGGCGTCGTGTTCATCTTCCTGCGGGACATGGCGGCGCAGATCTTCCGGGCGCGGCGGCGCACCGACGTGATCTTCCGCGCCTTCGCGGTCAGCTTCGCGGTGTCGCTTGTGCTGATCCAGCCGCTCTTGACCCGCTACGGCGCCACCGGCGCCGCCGCCGTGGTGGCGCTCGCCCACGGCGCCTCGCTCCTCGCCCTCCTGGCGGCCCTCGGCCGCGCCCCGGTCCCGAAAGCCCCGACCACACCGGCGGAGAGCCCGCGATGCTGAACGCCCTCATCGCCGTCGGGGCCGCGACCTGGTTCACGGTCGCCTACCCGGTCCTGCGCCGCCGCCTTGAGACGCACCCGCCCTCCGGCGGCGCCCCCCTGTTCTGGCCGCTCGCGCTGCTGGTGGTGTTCGCCTTCATGCCGCTCGTCTTCACGGTGCCGCGGGAGGACGGCAACGCCGTGCTGGAGCAGGGGCTGACCGCCTCGAACGTCGTCACCATCGTGCTCACCGGGCTGACCGCCTTCTATCTGGTGGTGAAGGTCGCCGCCGACCGGCGCGTCCTGCTCCTGCCCTTCGCGATGCCCTACCTTCCGTTCACCCTGATGATCGGCATGAACGGGGTCAGCGCCGCCTGGTCGATCGTGCCGACCTACACGCTCTACCGCACCGCGGAGCTGGCGGTGTTCACGCTCGCCTGCATCCTGATCTTCGACCGGCCCGACATCCGGCGGCGGCTCGCCGACATCCTCGCCATCGTGACGCTGGCCTGGCTCGTCGCGGTGACGCCGGAGATCCTGCAGAGCCTGGCCTCGGGCATCGTGTTCTCCTCGGCCAAGAACAACATGATGCCGCTCGTCTGCGCGCTTCTCGGCTTCGCGGTGGTGTTCGGGCCGCCGAACAAGCGGCGCGGCCGCTACCTGGTGCTGGCGGTGGCGGGCTTCGTCATCGCGGGATCGGCCGCCTCGACGGGGGCGCTGATCGCCGTCGGGCCGGGGCTGATGATCGCCTCGCGCCGGCCGGGCCTGCGCGTCGCCGGCATCGTCCTGGCGCTGGTCTCGCTGGTGCTATTCCTGTTCCTGATGGTCGGCCTGTCGAGCTTTCCGGCGCTCCTCGACCTCCTCTCGGTCATCCTCCAGAAGCCCAAGATCGAGCTCGCCAACGCCACGGGACGGGGCCAGTTCTGGCCGACCTTCATCGCGGCGACGCAGGACCACCTGCTCGGCTCCGGCTTCTCGGCCGCCGACCGCTTCGTGCAGCTCCTGATCCCGACCACGGGCCTCGCCGACGAGCTCGGCCGCGACGCGGTGTTCATCACGAGCTCGCACAACATGTTCCTGAGCGCCTGGGCCGGCACCGGGATCATCGGCCTGTGCTTCGCGGTCCTGACGCTCGTCGAGCCGGTCCGCTTCGCCGCCCGCGCCGATCGCGGCACCCGCCGCCTCGTCGCCTGCCTAATCCTGATGCTCGCCCTCAACGGGATGACCACCCCGGGGTTGTTCCAGGACTGGAACGTCAACGTGCTCGCCTACGTCGCGGTGCTGGCCTGTGCCCGGGCGGCGCGGCGCGAGGCCGAGGCGCCGGAGATCGCCGGGCCCGCCCTGGTGTCCCTGCGCGAGACGGACCGGGTCTGGCCCGCCGCTTGAAGCGGGGACCCCACACGGACTGCACGCCGCCCCGATCGTCCCGGAGCGGAACAGATCCGACCCACAGCGGGAGGCTTGGGGCCTCGTTCGATCGCCTTGCCGTCGAACGAGGCCCCAAGCCTCCGATTTTGCCGCATTTTCCTCGACGGACCGGGATCCGCGCCGTCGAAAAAATGCTCCAGGGGAGCCTTGGGCGCATCATGACCATGGTCGAGAATGTCCGAAACGGGCTGCTCATCGGCGCGGCCCCGCGGGGGGAGGAGGGGCGGGAGCCCTGGTTCCTCGACCCGCGGGAGATCCTGCGCACCGTGCGCCTGCGCTGGCTCACGGTGCTCCTGCCCGTGGCCTTGTGCCTCGCGCTGGCCGCCGCCTGGACGCACCTGAATCCGCCGCAATACGCCGCCTCGACGCAGATCCTGATCGATCCGCGCGGACTGCAGGTGGTCAAGGACGGGCTGACACCGCCGGACCAGGCGAGCGACGCGAGCCTCCTCCTCGTCGACAGCCAGCTCCGGGTGCTCACCTCCGACGACGTGCTCGGCCGCGCGGTCGACCGGTTCGACCTCACCCGCGATCCCGAGTTCCAGGGCCGCGAGACCCTCATCGGCGCGATCAAGGGCTTCGTCGCGCGGTTCACCGGCCGGACCGAGCCCCCGGCCGAGCCCCGGCTGACGGCGCTCCGGATCCTGCGCGACCGGGTCGGCGCCCGGCGCCTGGAGCGCAGCTTCGTGCTGGAGCTCGGCGTCACCTCCGAGGACCGCGAGAAGGCGGCGCGGCTCGCCCGCGGCATCGCCGAGACCTATCTGGCCCGCGACGCGGCGACCCGCTCCGACACCACCCGCCGGGCCGGCGAGGCGATCGAAGGGCGGCTCGCCGAGCTGCGCGAGGCCCTGCGCCAGGCCGAGGACAAGGCGCAAGGATTCCGGACGAAGCGCGGCCTCGTCGGCACCCGCACGCAGCTGGTGAGCGAGCAGCAGCTGACCCAGCTCAGCGAGCAGCTCGGCGCCGCCCGGGCCAAGGCCCTCGAGGCCGGCGCCCGACTGCGCCAGGTCGAGGCGGTGCTCGCCGGCGGGCGCTCCGAGGCGGTCAACGAGATCGTGCAGAACCCGACCATCTCGGCCCTGCGCGGGCAGCTCGCCGGCGTCGAGCGCCTGCGCGCCGACGCCGAGGAGACCTTGGGCAAGCGCCATCCGAGCTACATGGCGGCCGTGGTGCAGGAGAAGGCCCTGCGCGCGGCGATCGAGGCCGAGATCCGCCGCATCGCCGCGGCGAGCCGCAACGACTTCGAGGCCGCCCAGGCGAGCGCCCGCGTCCTCACCACGACCCTGGAGCGGCGCAAGGCCGAAGCCCTGAAGGTCGGCGACGACTTCGTGCAGCTGCGCGAGCTGGAGCGCCAGGTCGAGGCGAGCCGGGCGGTCTACGAGGCCTTCCTGGTCCGGGCCCGGGAGCTGCAGGAGCAGCAGCGCCTCGACACCTCGGCCTCGCGGATCATCTCGCCGGCCTCGCCGCCGGAGAAGCGCATCGGCCCACCGACGCCGGTGGTGTTCGTCGCCGCCCTCGTCGCCGGGCTCGGCCTCGGCCTCGTCGGGGGTCTCGGGCTCGAATTGCTCGCCGGCCGCGTCCGCTCGCGCCGGCGCCTCGAGGGCCATCTCGGCCGCACCGGCCTCGACGCCCTGCCGCGGGCGCCCCGCGCGGCCGTGAGGCCCGCCGCCCTGCGGGCCGATTTCGGCAGTGCCCGGGGTGACGGCCCCTACGAGGTGGCGCTGGCGCGCCTGCGCCACCGCCTCGCAGCCGCCGAGCCGGGCGCGAAGCCCCTCGTCGTCCTCGTCACCGCGGGCGACGACCGGGCCGGCAAGTCGCTGCTCGCCCGCTCGCTCGCCCTCTCGGCTGTGGCCGACCGCGAGCGGGTGGTCCTGGTCGATGCCGATCCGAAGGGGCTGCTCACCCGCGACCTCGGCGCCGCGGCGCCCCGGGACCTCGCCGGCCTGTTGCGCGCCCGCGCCCCCCTGGGCGACGCCCTCGTGACCCTGCCCTCGGGCCTCCGGGTGCTGCCGCGCCCGTCCGACCTGCCGCGGGACCTCGCCGGGCCCCTCGCCGAGGCGCTCCTGCGTAGCGACGCCGACCTCGTCGTCGTCGATCTCGGCCTCGTCGGCGGCGACGTGGTGACCGAGCGCCTGATCGCCGAGGAGCGCATCCCGGTGCTGCTCCTCGCCGTCAGCGCCCGCCGCGGCCGCCTCGCGGCGGTCGACCGGGCGCTCAAGGCAATCGGCGCCAACCGCCGGCCGCGGGTGGTCGTGACGGATGCGGACCTGCGGGAATAGGCGGGCGCTCGCCCCCTCGGGCGGGTGGTTCGGGAGGAAGAAGAGGCGCGGGTTTTCCCTCCCCCGCAGAGGGGGGAGGGGGAAAATCCGCGCCTCCTCTTTCCCTGAACAGCCCGGCACCCGCAAGGAGAGAGAAACCCCCAACCACGATCGTCGCGAAAGATTCCCTGGCCAGTCTCGCCACAAGGGGACGGGCCGCCTCCTCTCGCGATCCGCGGCACATCAGGCCGAACCCGACCGGCCGCGAGAGACCCTATCATGCGGACCTTGCTCCTCCTCGCAGCCCTCCTCGCCGCGTCACCGGCCGTCGCGACCCCGGTCGAGATCCCGGTCGCGGCCGAGGGTACCCGGCCCCGGCCCGGCGGCACCGCCACGCTCGCCGAGGCTGTGGCCGAGGCGCGCCGCCAGCGCGCCCGCGACCCCCGCTCGGCGATTGCGATCGCGCTCGCACCCGGCACGCACCGCCTCGCCGAAGCCGTGCGGCTCGAGGCGCAGGATGGCGGCAGCGCCGGGGTGCCGCTGGTGATCCGCGGCCCCGCCGACGGATCGGCGCGCCTCGTCGGCTCCCTGCGCCTCGCGCCGGTCCCGCTCGATCCGGCCCTGGCCGCCCGCCTGCCGGCGGCGGCGCGGGGCAAGGTGCGGGCCTACAGGCTGCCCGCCGCCCTGCGGCAGGCGGCGCGGATCCAGGCGCCGATCGTCCTCAACGGTCCGCCCTCGCCCCCCGCCTTCGAGGTCTTCGACGATGCGGGCGCGATGCATCCGGCGCGCTGGCCGGCGGAGGGGTTCGCGAAGGCCGAGGACGGCGACGGACCGGCCTTCACCCTGGCGGACCTGCCGCCGAACACCCTGCGAGACGAACCCGACCTGTGGGCCGAGGGGTACTGGCGCTGGGGCTGGCTGTTCGAGGCGCTGCCGGTGGTGCGGACGGCGCGGCAGGGGAACGGCACCCGCCTCACCCTCGACCGCACGCCCTACGAGGGCATCCGCGCCGGCGCGCCGATCCGCCTGGTCCATCTGCTGGCCGGCCTCGACCGGCCGGGGACCTGGTGGCGCGACCGCCGGAGCGGGACCCTGCTCGCTTGGCCGCGGGGCGGGGAGGCGGTCGAGGTGTCGGTCGCCGAGACGCTTTTGTCGGTCGAGGGCGCGTCGCACCTGCGGATCGAGTTCCTGCGCCTCGGCATGGCCCGCGGCGACTTGGTCAACGTGCGGGGCGGACGCGACGTGACCATCGCCGACAGCCTGCTCTCCCTCGCCGGCGGGCGCGGCGCGGTGTTCACGGGCGCCGCCGAGAGCGGGCTCCTGCGCTGCGACCTCGCCGGGACCGGCGCCGAGGCGGTGATCCTGTCGGGGGGCGACCGCCGCACGCTCACCCCCGGCGGCCTGTTCCTGCGCGACAGCCGCCTCACGGGCTATGCCCGCCGCGAGCCGACGCAGCACCCGGCCGTCGCCCTCGACGGCGTCGGCGCCGAGGTGGCCGGCAATTTCATCCACGATTCGTCGGCCTACGCGGTCCACCTCCGCGGCAACGACCACCGGGTGACGGGCAACGAGATCGCGAACCTGCTCGCCGGGGCGACCGATACCGGCGCGATCTATTCCGGGCGCGACTGGACCGCCCGGGGCAGCGTGATCGCCGGCAATTTCCTGCACGACATCCGGAGCGGTCCCGACACCGAGGTGAAGGGCGTCTACCTCGACGACATGGCGAGCGGCTTTTCCGTCACCGGCAACCTGTTCCTGCGGGTCGACCAGCCGGTCTTCCTCGGCGGGGGGCGCGACAATACTGTCGAGGGCAACGTCTTCATCGCGTCGAGCCCGGCGGTCCACGTCGATTCCCGCGGGCAGACCTGGGCCAGGGACGCGGTGAGAGACCCGCAATCGGAACTGCGCGCCGCCTACGCGGCGATGCCGGTGGACTCGCCCGTCTGGCGGGCGCGCTATCCCCAGCTCCCCGGCCTGCTCTACGATCGCCCGGCGGTCGCGACCGGCAACGTCATCACCGACAACCTCCTGGCCTCGAGCGACCCGCCCCGCTTCACCGACGGGGGCGAGGCTGCCGAACAGAGTCTCGCCCGCAACCGCGGCCCGGCGAAGGCCCGCGCCGATTGGGAGAATCTGGCACGGAGCTCGAGCGACCCGGCGGATTTCGCCGGGCTCACGGAGGGGACCGGGCTCAGGCTGCCGACGATCCCGTCCGCCCGGATGCGCCGGTCGTCGACGGCCGGGGCGCCTTTCGGGCGCTGAGGGAGTCCCGCGCCGCGATCAGGAGAAAGCGCGGGATCGTGTCGAGGTAGCGCCGCCACAGGCGCCGCGGCTCGCGGGCGAGGCGGTAGGCCCATTCGAGCCCGGCGACCTGGAGCCTCCGCGGCGCCCGCGGGATGCGCCCCGTCGCGACGTCGAAGGCGGCGCCGACCCCCATGGCGATCGTGCCCGGCAGGTGCGGGGCATGGGCCGCCATGAACAATTCCTGCTTGGGCGTGCCGAGGCCGACCCAGACGATCTGCGCGCCGGAGGCGCGGATGCGCGCGCGCATCGCCTCGGTCTCGGCGGCATCGAGGGGGCGGAAGGGCGGCGTCTCGACGCCGGCGACCTGCAGGCCGGGCACCCGGGCGCGCATCGTCGTGGCGAGCAGGTCGGCGACGCCCTCGTCCCCGCCGAGGAAGTAGTGGCGCCAGCCCTGATCCGCGCCGGCCCGGCACAGGGCCTCGACCGCCTCGATCCCCGGCACCTGCTGCATCGCGGTCAGGCCGCGCCAGCGGCCGATCCAGCTCAGGGGGCGGCCGTCGGCGACGACGAGCAGCGCGTCGTGGTGGGCGGCGCGCAAGGCGGCGTCCTTCTGCGCCCGCACCACGCCGTGGGCGTCGCGGAACACCACGAAGGTGCCGGGCTGGCCCGGCCCGGCGGCCAGCCGGCGCCGGACCGCCTCGGCGAGCCCAACCATGTCGGTGGCCGAGACCGGAACGCCGCCGATCATGAAGGACGGGACGAGGGGATCGTGTGCCACTTTGGTCAGGTTCCCGTTCTGGAAAGGAGAGCGTCGGAAAGGCGCAAATCTGCCGCGCGCGCAGCGACAGCGTCCCGGTAGATGTCGAGGAGGGCGCGGGTGGTAACGTCCTCGCGCCACTCGCGCTCGTAGACGGCGCGGGCCTCCCGCCCCATGGCGGCGGCCGAAGCGGGGTCGCCCGCGATGCGCGCGAGGGCATGCGCGAGGTCGGCGGCGTCGCCCGGCGCGGCGAGGAGCCCCGTCGCGCCGTCAGTGATCAGGCCCGCCAGCGCCCCGATGCGCGAGGCGACGACCGGGGTGCCGGCCGCGAAGGCCTCCGCCACCACCATCGGCAGGCCCTCGTACCAGAGCGACGGGACGACGATCGCGGCGGCCCGCGCCATCGCGGCCTGGACCGCCTCCGGCGGCAGGGCGCCCCTGAGGTCGAGACCCGGATGCCCCGCGAGCGCCCCCGCGAGCGGACCCTCGCCGATCGCCGTGACCTGCAAGCCCGCCCGGACGGCGGCCTCGGCGAGGACGGACACGCCCTTCTCGGGGCTGAGCCGGCCGACGAAGAGCAGGCCCTGCCGGGGCCCTTCCGCGGGCGGTCCCGGATCGGGCAGGCCGTTCGGGCGGATACGGATCTTGTCGTCGGGCAAGCCCGCCGCGGCGAAGCGGCCGCGGGCGAAGGGGGTGAGCGCCACGAACCGGTCGACGTCCCGCAGCCAGGTCCCGGCCCGGCGGTGATGGTCGATCATCCGGGCGACCGCGAGCGTGCCGGTCCGCGAGCCGCGGTAGCAGGCGAACCGCACCGCCCAGTAGGGCGAGCCGGTGACGCAGAGCTCGCACGGCGCGCCGTCGCGCATCAGGAAGGCGTTGGCGCAGATCAGGCGGTAATTATGCAGCGTCTGCACCGTGGCGCAGCCAGCCGCCCGCGCCGCGGCGTGGATGCCCGGCGAGAGCAGCGGGAAGAAGTTGTGGACGTGGACCACGTCCGGCGCGAAGCGGCGCAGGACCGCCATCACCCGGGCGATGCCCTCGGGCGCGTGCGTCGCCGCGACCGCCGCCCGTAGCCGGGCGGCACCGGAGGCGATCGCCTCGTTGTCGAGGAAGACCGCCTCGACCGCGCAGCCCGCCCGTTCGAGGGCCGCGAGATCGCGGGCCACCGCCGCATCCTCGCCGCCGCGGACCTGGTAGCGGTTATGGGCGACGAGGATCCGCAGGGGCCTGTTGCCGGCGCTCATCGCCGGCGCCCGCGCGGGCCGTGCCGTCCGTGTCGTCCCATCCTGATCCCCATCTCTCCCGACCCGCTCCTCCGCACCGCCCCGGCGCCCCGCCCTTCGCACCGACGAAGAGATTCGGGGCGACGCACCCGGATGTTCGAGGACATAACGCGTTCCGCGGAAGAAGTTCGACTGCGGATGACTACCGATCCCGCAGGGTCACGGCACCTCGGCGCCAGTCATGGTGCCGATCCCGGACCGAGATGGGAAATTGTTCTGGAAATGCGCAAAAAATAGACTAGCGAATGGGATTGTGCTGCGATCACAGCGACCTACCCGCCCTCGCGCACGGCCGGGCGGGCTCCCGGCCCGGGAGAGGGGACCGGGACCGTCCGTCCGGACGATCGCCGGGGTGTGACGCGATGTCCGGCGCCTCAGCGGCCGGCGAGGATGGCCTCGACGACCTCCTGCACCTCCAGCGCCTCCGCCAGGGTGGCGAGGGCGTGGGGCTCGCCGCGGGTCATCCGCACCACGCCCTCGAGCTGGCGCCGCAGGGCGATCGGGCGAGCGCGCTCGTTCGGGATCGCGTCGGGGGCGGGCGCGAAGCGGCCGTCCGGTCCCTGCCGCTCGGCGATCGCCCAGTCGCGCAGGCGGATGGTGCCGGCCTCGCCCTCCAGCGTCCAGGTGTTGTGGTCGTCGAGCGCCGTCTCGCCGACCCGGCCGCGCAACACCACCGGCACGGCGCCGGCCCGGAACGTGGCATCGACCGCCCGCTCCGACCGGCCGGCTTCCGGAAACCGGGCCTGCGCCCGCAGCCCGTCCAGGGGCCCGAGCAGGCGGCGGCTGAGGAACAGGAAGTGCGACACCACCTCGCGGGTGAAGCCGCCCTCCTGCGGCGCGTCGAGCCAGCCCGCGGCGTCGGCCTGCCAGCCCCGCGGCCAGCGCGCGAAGGCGACCTCGATGGTGAGGCGCCGCGGCGTGCCGACCGCGCCCTCGGCGATCCACCGCGCCAGGGTGGCGACCCCGAGGGAGGAGGCGAACGGGAAGTTCACCGCCCCGCGGGGACCGGCCGCCGCCACGAAGGCGCGGGCCTCGGCGAGGTCGACGGCCAGCGGCTTCTCGCAGAACACGCTCCGGCCTTGGGCCAAAGCCGCCCGGGCGTGGCCGAGATGCGAGGCGGGCGGGGAGGCGATGTAGACGCACGCGCCCGCCGCCACGACCGCGGCGGCATCCGCCGCCACCGGCAGGGAGGGGAAGCGCGCGGCGATGCGCGCACGCGCCGCCGGATCCGGATCCCACAGGGCCGCGACGCGGACGGGGGCCTCGTCCTGCCCCGCGATGGCGTCGAGCATGCGCTCGCCCATGATGCCGGCGCCGATGATGCCGAGGGCGAGGGGTTGGGTGGGCTGGGGCATCGGGGATCCCTGGAGAGCGGAAGGCGCCCGTCATAAGGCCGAACAGGCGCCGGGGGAACGCAGGCCGGCCGCGACGCGCCGGGAGCGCTCACGGCGCGGTTAACCTCCCGGATCTTGCCCGGATCGATCGCGTCGCGTTAACCACGCCGCCCTGTCGGCACGCCGCTCGCACCCTCCTCCTGTGCGCGGGGAAGAGTGTCCCGCTCCGGGAGAGATCGTTCACATGTGGCACAGTGCCGTCGGCTTCCTCGCCGTCGCGACCGCGGTCGCGCTGATCGTCCGGCATTTCGGCGCGCCGCGCGCCGTAATCTACGGCTTCGTCGTCACCGGGCTCGGCGCCTCCGCGGCGACGGTGCTGCTCGCCGACATCAACACCGTCGATCCGGGTTCGAGCCGCGCGCCGGCCTTCACCGCGCAGACGCCCCCGGTCCCGGGCCGCGACGCGCGCGACCTGCGCCGCGCCGACGAGTCGCGCGGCTGGCGCTGAAATCCTGCTTCGTTGGCTTCATCAGAACCTATTTGACTTGAACAGCCAGCACCAAGAGACACTTTTTCTCCCACCCATGACCTCATCCTGAGGTGTTAGTCGATTGTAAATCGACTGACCTCGAAGGAGGCCTCCAGATCCCGCTGAGATCTCTGGAGGCCTCCTTCGAGGCTCACTTCGTTCGCACCTCAGGATGAGGTCGTGGGTGGGGCGAAATCTACCCACCAATCAAACGGCGCCGAGGCTCAATTCAACGCGATCAGCGCGACCCCGGCGATCATCAGCCCGCAGCCGAGGATGCGCGCGAACCCGGCCGGGTGCTGCGCGAAGCCGACCCAGCCGAAATGGTCGAGCAGCACCGAGGTGACGAGGCCGGCGGTGACCGTGAAGCCCGCGAAGGTGGCGGCCCCGAGCCGGCCGGCGAAGACCGTCATCGCCAGCACGTAGGCGCCGCCCATCGCGCCGCCGAGCCAGGCCCACCACGGCGCCTGGGCGATCCGCGACGCCCCGGGCCAGCCGAGCCCGATGAACGGCGCGGCGGCGAGGTAGACCACCGCATTGGCGAGCGAGACCGTGAGGGCGACCAGCACCGGCTGGCCGAGGGCCTTGTTGAGCGTCGCGTTCGCCCCCGCCTGGACGGTGTTGAGCGCGCCGGCGAGGATGGCGATCAGGGCGATGAGGGCTGGCATGGCTGACGAGGCTCCGTGGGAACCTCGTCAACACATCCGGGCACGCTCAAGTCTCACAGCCGGCGATCCCCGTCACCGCTCCGGCAGGCCGGCGCGACGCAGGCCGTCGTAGATCCCCTCGCGCTGGGCGAGGAAGGTCGGGTCGGTGGAGGTCAGGCTGCGGTAGCGGGCGACGGTGTAGCCGGGCCGGAGCTCCAGGAACCGGGCGAGGGCCGCCCGCGCCTCCGCGTCCCGGCCGAGCCGGGCGAAGGCGCAGGCGAGGTAGAGGTGGGGGAAATCGAAGAGCGGGTTCACCGCCGCGGCGCGCTGCAGCGGTGCGATCGCCGCCTCGTCCCGGCCGAGATGGAGCTTCGCCAGCCCGTCCCGCGCCAGCCAGGCGCCGAGCAGCGGATCCTTCGGGCTCAGGCGGATCGCGGCCGCGATGTCGGCCTCCGTCTCCTCCGCCCGGCCGAGGAAGATGTGGATCAGGCCCCGGTAGGCGTGCGCCCGGGCGAAGCTCGGGTTGAGCGTGAGCACCCGGTCGAAGGCGGCGAGCGCCTCGTCGTAGCGGGCCCGGGCGCGCAGGGTCTCGCCGCGCAGGTAATGCGCGAAGGGATGGGTCGGATCGCCCTGGAGCACGGAGGTGACGGCCTGCTCGGCGGTGTCGAGGTCGGCCTGCCGCTCGCTCGTCCAGCCGTTCAGCACCCCGTCGACCAGCACCTCGGCGAGGCCGAGCCGGGCGTGGACGTTGCCCGGGTCGAGGGCGAGCGCGCGCGCGAACAGCGGCCGGGCGCCGGCGTGGTTCTCCCGGGCGAAGGGCCGGTTGAGCAGGGCCTGGCCGCGCATGACGAGGTCGACCGCATCCGCCGGGTGGCCGGCGCGGCTTTGCGTCTCGGCTTCCAGCAGGCGGATGCCGAGCGCCCGGCCGACCTGCGCGACGAGGGTGTCCTGCGCGGCGGCGAGGTCGGCCCGGGCCCCGTCGTAGCGCTCAGCCCAGAGGGCGGCGCCGGTCTCGACATCGGTGAGCTGCACGGCGAAGCGGACCTGCTCGGCGCTCTGGCGCAGGCTGCCCTGCACCACGTAGCGCACGCCGAGCTCCCGGCCGATGGCGCGGGGCTCGACCGGGCGCCCCCGGTAGGACTGGGCCGTACCGTGGGCGATGACGAAGGTGCCGGGCGCGCGGGCGAGGTCGGCGGAGAGGTCCTCGGCGAGCTGCTCGGCGAGGTAATCCTGCTCCGCATCGCCGCTCTGGTTGGCGAGCGGCAGGACGACGAGCGACAGCCGCGGCCGCGCCGGCTGCGCGTCCTCCCTGCGCTCGACGGCCGAATGCGGCCAGGCGAGGGCGAGGCCCGCGAGGACCATGGCGGTGACGGCGCCGAGCGCGCCCCGAACGGCCCGGGCCATCCGCGGCGCGCGCGCCTCCGGCGACGGCACGGCGTAGACCCGGACCGGCCGGGCGATATTCTTGAGCCGCTGCATGCCGAGATCGACGAAGCGGAGGCCAGGCAGGAGGTCCGGCCTGTCGCAGACCTGCCGGTAGGCGGCGTCCGACAGCCGCAGCGCACCAGGCTCGGCCGCCGCCTGGAGGCGCGCCGCGATGTTGACGCCGTCGCCGAACAGGTCGCCCTCGTGCACCATGACGTCGCCGAGATGGATGCCGATGCGCAGGCGGAACCGCCCGGCATCGCCCTCGGCCGTGGCCAGCGCCCGCTGGATCGCCGCCGCGCAGGCGACCGCATCCGTCACGGAGGCGAACTCCGCGAGCACGCTGTCCCCGGCGGTGTTGGCGATCCGGCCGCTGCGCGCCGAGATCAGGCGGTCGACGATCCGCCGGGTGGCCTGGAGGGCCCGCATGGCGCCGGCCTCGTCGGCATGCATCGCCTTGGAATAGCCGGCGATGTCGGCCGCGAAGATCGCGGCGGACCGGCGCTCCGGAACCGGCCACTCCATTGCCACGGACCTGTGTGCCACGGACCTGTGCGCGCGCTCGTTCATGACGCCCCGTCCGTGACGGCTCTGCCCGACGACCGCTCCGATTGGCCGGACGACCTCCGGGACGATGACAGGCAAGACGACCGGCAAGACGACCCGCCTCGCAAGAAAATATCAATCATTCCGACGATCATCGAAAACGACCTCCATCTTCTTCCCCGAATCGGTCTTGCCCGGACATCCCGGTGCTTCCGGGTTCCGGACCGTCTCGGACAGCATCGGCGATGCGGTTCTGATCGGCCTATGCCTCGATCCCGGACCTGTTTCAGGTCTCGTGCGAGGCATCAGCTTGACTGTGCCGGTATCATGGTCGGAATTCGGGAATATTGCGTCCCGGTAACATTGCGCGGACTGGCGTGATGACGGGGCGGATCTCCGCGACGCGCGCCGGAGCCTCGACGGGCGGGGGTGGACGGTACCCGGTTGCCTACCCCTTAGAGATAAGGACGCGTCGGGAGTCGCGCTGCCGGCTCTGCTTCGTCGGCACCGGCAGGACGCTTCCAGCGAGTCTGTTTGCATGCCTCCCACGGAGTTGACACCCTCCGGGTCATTCCGGGGCCGCGTAGCGGAGCCCGGAATCCAGAAACTCAGGTGGAACAGAAGAGGGTGGGACGCTGTCCGCTTGATCCTGAACCATCCGCGGTTCTGGATTCCGGGCTCCGCTGCGCGGCCCCGGAATGACCCGGAGGGTATGAATACGGGTGGCCAAATCGAAATAGGTTCCGGGAAGAAGACCAGGCCGCCACGAATCGCCCTCGATCAGGAGCCGCGCACGATGCGAGCCGATCCCTTCCTCACCGGTTTCACCCTTCACGACATCGATGCCGGAGGCGTGCGCATCCGGGCCTCGGTCGGCGGCGAGGGGCCGCCGGTCCTGCTCCTGCACGGCCACCCGCAGACCCATGCGACCTGGCACGCAGTGGCGCCGCGCCTCGCCGCGCGCTTCCGCGTCGTGGCGATGGACCTGCGCGGCTACGGCGATTCGGACAAGCCGCCCGGGGGCGAGGATCACGGGGCCTACGCCAAGCGCGCCATGGCGGCGGATGCGGTGGCGGTGATGCGGGCGCTCGGGCACGAGCGTTTCGCGGTGGTCGGCCACGACCGGGGCGGGCGCGTCGCCCATCGGCTCGCCCTCGACCACCGCCAAGCCGTCTCGCACCTCGCGGTCTTCGACATCGCCCCCACCGCCACGATGTACGCGCGGACCGACAAGGCCTTCGCGACTGCGTATTTCTGGTGGTTCTTCCTGATCCAGCCGGCGCCGCTGCCGGAACGGCTGATCGGCGCCGACCCGGAATACTTTCTGCGCACTCATCTCGAGGGCCAGTCGAAGACCCCGGGCTGCCCGCGCCCGGACCTCGTCGCCGAGTACCTCCGGGTCTATCGCGACCCGGCGACCCGCCACGCGATCTGCGAGGATTACCGCGCCGCCGCGACGATCGACCTCGCCCACGACGCCGCCGATGCCGAGGCGCGGGTGGAGGCGCCGCTCCTCGCCCTGTGGGGCGCGAGGGGGACCGTAGGGCGGACCTACGACGTGCTGGAGACTTGGCGCGAGAAGGCGCGCGACGTGCGCGGCCGCGCGCTGGATTGCGGCCACACCCTGCAGGAGGAGCGCCCGGAGGAGGTGAGCGCGGCGCTCCTCGCTTTCCTCGCCTGAGGGCTCAGGCCTTCGGCTCGCCGTCCCCGGGCGGCGCGTCGGGCGCCGGCGCGTCGGGGGAGGGCGCCTCGGGGTCGGCCGGGGGCGCCGGCGGCACGTGGTCCTTGCGCCACTGGGCGAACAGGCTTTGGAGCACCGCGACGGTGTCGCGCACTGCCTTGGCCTCGTCGTCGACCGAGACGCCCTCGGAGACGGAGTTGCGCGTGGTCAGCACGGCGCGCTCCTCGATCTCGGTCAGGCGCTCTAGGAAATCTGGGCGCGTCGCCAGGAGGTCGAGGGCGTCGCCCATGGCGGTGGCGAGCGTGGTGGCGAGGAGCCCCGCGGTCGCGACGTCGCCGACCGAGGCCTCATAGGGCTCCGGCACCTCGTCGTCCTCGTCCTCCTCGGCGGCGGCCTGCAGGCCCTCGACCAGGGCCTCGACCAGCTCGACCGCGGTGTCCTCCGGCACGGCGAGCCGCAGCGCGACCTCGATGTCCTCGCCGCTGAAGCCGGCGGTGCCGAGGGTCACCTGAAGGATGCCCGGCCGGCGCAGGCTGAGCGCCATCAGGGTGTTGGCGTAGATGGTGGGCGCGTCCGGCATGACCTCGACCTCTTCCGGGCAGGCGCGGGGATCCCGCCGCCTGCCCGGGCTATATCGTGCCCTGGCACAAGGGGCGACCGCGGGAAGATGCGGTCACGCGCTGGCGAGCCGGGCGACCTTGTTGTCCGGGAGCTCGATGTCGACGCCGAGGGTCGAGACGGCGTCGCCCCGCTCCATCGTCACCTTCACCTTCTCCTTGTCGATGGCGACGTGCTTGGCGATCACCGCCAGGATCTCCTCGCGCAGCACCGCCACCAGATCCGAGCGGCCGAAGGCGGTGCGCTCGTGTGCGAGAAGGATCTGGAGCCGCTCGCGCGCCACCGGCGCCGTGCCGCGCCGCGACAGGAAGCTCAGCAGGTTCATGCCGCCCTCCGGGTGAACAGCTTGCCGAGGAGCGAGCGCTTCTCGGTCGGGACGGTCATCGCCACGGTCTCGCCCTTGAGCCGCCGGACCGCGTCGGCATAGGCGCGGGCCGGGGCGCTCTGCGGCGCGTTCAGCGTCACCGGGCTGCCGAGGTTCGAGGCCTTGAGCACCTCCTCGCTCTCCGGGATCACGGCGAGCAGCGGGATCGACAGAATCTCGAGCACGTCGTCGATCTTCAGCATCTCGCCGCGCTCGGCCCGGTTGGGGTCGTAGCGGGTGAGGATCAGGTGCTTCTCCAGCCGCTCGCCCTTCTCGGCCCGCTCGGTCTTGGAATCCAGAAGCCCGATGATCCGGTCCGAATCGCGCACCGAGGAAACCTCGGGATTGGTGACGACGACCGCGATGTCGGCGTGGCGCATGGCGAGCGTCGCGCCGCGCTCGATGCCGGCCGGGCTGTCGCAGATCACCCAGTCGAACTTTTCACGAAGCTCGCCGATGACGCGGGCGACGCCCTCGTCGGTGAGCGCGTCCTTGTCGCGGGTCTGCGAGGCGGGCAGCAGCGAGAGGGTGTCGAGGCGCTTGTCGC
>NZ_JBEXZS010000108.1:0-1993 GCF_040593685.1 Methylobacterium sp. EM32
TACCGGCGGTTGCCCTTCATCGTGTCGGCGTAGCCCTGGAATCCGGACGCAACGCCCGCCCTGGCCGCGGCAACGGCTTCCTTGGCGGCGAGGTTGCCCTCGCCTTCCCAGAAGCTCGGCCAGGGATACCCGGCGACGGCGTTGAAGTCAGAGACATCCATGACGCGCTTGCCGCCCTCGCTCATGAAGGTGAGCCTGGCGTCGAGGTCGAGCACCTTGATACAGTCGCTGGAGGCGGCGAGCACCCCGCGCATGAAGGATTCGCTCTCGCGCAACTGCTCCAAGGCGCGATGCCTCGCGGTCGCGTCGGCGGCCATGCCGAACCATTCCGTGACGCGGCCCTCGCCGTCTCTCACGGGGACTGCGCGTGAGAAGATCCAGCCCGTGCTCCCGTCGGCGAGGCGCACCCGGTGCTCCATCTCGAAGGGCTCGGTCCGCGCGACCGCCGTCGCGATCCTGTCGCTGACGTCGGTCCGGTCCTCCGGGAGCAGGTATTCGTCCATCCAGCGCACGCTCGGCGCGTCGGCATCGGTGATGAAGCCGCGACCCTGCAAGGTGCGCATCTCCTGCCAATCCGGGCTCATCGAGTACAGGCTGTCCGAACTCGCCTCGACCAGCGCCGCCAACCGCTTCTCGCTCGCGCGCAACCGTTCAATGGCCGCGTCGCGCTCCCGCTGCGCGACGACCCGGGCCGTGCAGTCGGATGTCACGTTGAGCAGGCCGACGACTTCGCCTCGCTCGTCGCCAACGGGCGAATAGGCGAAGTCGTACCAGACCTGCTCCTCGAAGCCGTTGCGCATCATCGTGAGGGGCTGGTCGCGGAAGGCGCAGCTTTCCCCTCGGAAGGTTCGGTCGATCAGGGGGACGAGGTCGTCCCACAGTTCCGGCCATACGTCCTCGGTCCGGAGGCCCAAGGCGCTGGGGTGGCGCGCTCCCAGAATCTCGGCATAGCCGTCGTTGTAGAGGAAGATGCGCTCAGGTCCCCACATGACGCACATCGGGTGCAGCGACGCGAGCATCAGGTCGACCGTGGTACGCAAAACCGCGGGCCAGGTCTCCCGCTTCCCCAAAGGCGTCGACGCCCAGTCGTAAAGACGGAAAAGGTCCGCCATCCGCAGTGAACCGGCCCGTCCAGCATCCGTGCCAAGCTTGGCGTGTCGCATCATGCCTCGTCTCGCGAGATACCCCGTTCGGCGAGCGACCCGCCTGCACCATCTCTAGACGGTCACCGGCGCGCCAGGAAGGGAGGTGCGCCCACCTCTTCGTGAGGCGGGCTGCCCGGACTCGGCGACACGCCAACGCTTCCATGCCCCGGCGATCTCCCGGAGAAGGGCTTCGAGAATCCCTGCCGGCGCGACAAGGTCTCGGACGCGATGCGGCACAGGAAGGCCGCCCAAGGTCAAAACCCAACTCGCTTGACTGTAAGAGGGTCTACTCCCGACCGTTCGGGCTTTTGGGGTGCCCGCTTCGCGGCCATCCCGCCGCACTCCTCCTTCCGGGTCCGGGGTGTCCGGTTGGCAACCTTTGACGGTCTCGCCCGAGCGTGACAGACCGTTGGCATGCCGAACACGCAGACCCGCAACGTCTCCCTGGCGACCGAGTTGACCGCCTCCATCAACGCTCAGGTCGCATCGGGTGACCACTCGAACGCGAACGAGGTGGCGCGAGCCGGACTGCGCCTTCTCATCGAGGGTGACCATGCGCCGACCACGGATGGGCGCCCGGCAGTCCACGAAGCGGCCCGTGCAGACGATCGTCCGGGTCGCTGATCGATGGCCGACCCTCGACCTGCCTCGACGCTCCTTCAAGGCTTCCTCACCGACGTCGTCGCGGTCGAGAGCATCGCGGCCGTGCCCACGATCCTCGACGTGGTGTGCCAAACCACCGGAATGGGGTTCGCTGCCATCGCGCGCGTCACCGATGACCGCTGGGTCGCCTGCGCCGTCAAGGATGACATCGCCTTCGGCCTCAAGCCTGGCGGTGAGTTGAGCCT
>NZ_JBEXZS010000109.1:0-28271 GCF_040593685.1 Methylobacterium sp. EM32
GCCATCCTGGCCAGCGTCAAACGCTTCTGCCTCAGAACACTCGAAGCTGCGCCAGAGCCAACGCCTTTGCCACGAACTTCAGATGCAGGACACTAGTGCCCTGACTCAAACGGATGGTACAGCGTTGCCGTTGACAGCATCGAGGATGGCGGCGGCTGGCTTGGTCCAGACGAAGGGCTTCGGCCTGTCGTTGTGCTCAGCGATGTAGCGGTTGATCGCCGCTTGCAGGTCGACGATCCCGCTGAAGCTGCCACGTTTCAGCCTGCGCCGGGTCAGGGCGGAGAAGAAGCCCTCGACCGCGTTCATCCACGAGGCCGAGGTCGGCGTGAAGTGGAAGATCCAGCGCGGATGCCGGGCCAGCCAGGCGCGCACCTTCGGATGTTTGTGCGTGCCGTAGTTGTCCAGGATCACGTGGATCAGTTTGCCCGCCGGCACCGCGGCCTCGATGGTGTTGAGGAAGCGTAGGAACTCGTCGTGGCGGTGACGCTGCATGCAGCGCCCGATCACCGTGCCCTCCAGCACGTCGAGCGCGGCAAACAGCGTGGTGGTGCCGTGACGGACGTAGTCGTGGGTCTGGGTCTCGGGCCGACCTGGCGTGACGGGTCGGCTCGGACGGGTGCGCTCCAGGGCCTGGATCTGGCTCTTCTCGTCGAGCGAGAGCACGACGGCGTGGCGTGGCGGGTCCATGTAGAGGCCGACGATGTCCTCGACCTTCTCGGCGAAGGCCGGATCGTTCGAGCGCTTGAAGCTGCGGACCCGATGCGGCTGCAGGCGGTGCGCGTCCCAGATGCGCTGGACGGACCGCAGGGAGATCCCGACGGCCTGCGCCAGGGCGCGGCCGGTCCAGTGGTTGACCTCACCGGGCGGCTCGGAGCAGGTCAGCGCCAGCACCTCGGCGACGGTGTCGGTGGAGTGGGGTGGCTTGCCAGGCGGACGGGTCTTGTCGCGCAAGAGACCCTCGACGCCTTCTTCGGCATAGCGCTGTTGCCAGCGCCAGACGGCTGGCCGGCTGACGCCGGCCTGCTGGGCGACGTCGAGGACGGAGAGGCGTTCGGCCGAGAGCAGGACGATGCGGGCGCGCTGGATGTGCTTGAGGGGCCGCCCCCGATCGGCGACGATGGCGGACAGGTGCGCCAGGTCGACGGCGCTGGGGATCACGCAGACAGTCTGAGCCATGCCCTCAGACTCGCATGGCTCACGCCTCCTGTGAATCCTCTGAATGCGTCAATGCACTAGTGCCCGCGTTCCGCCCCCTCACGGGTGCTGGGCTGCCGCCTCTTTCTCTTTCCAGCGTGGCAAAAACGACCAGGAACGATAAGATGGCTGGGCGCGCAGGTGACCTGCACCTCGCCCCAGCCGAAGCCGATGCAAATCAGGTTGCCTGACCCGTTTATCGTTTCCGATCCAGCGCGCCTCGCGGCTCTGGATGCATTCGACGTCCTCGATACCCCGACCGAGTCGGGTTTCGACGATGTCGTGCGCCTCGCAATGCGTCTTTGTGCGGCGCCTGTCGCTCTCGTCAGCCTCGTTGCCGCCGACCGCCAGTGGTTCAAGGCTAACGTCGGATTTCCGCAGTGCGAAACTGACCTTGAGAGTTCGGTTTGCAAGTTCGCGCTTGCCGAGCCTGACCTCCTTATCATTCCGGACCTCGCCGCTGATCCGCGCACGGCATCAAACCCCCTTGTCACGGGGGAGCCGCACATTCGCTTCTACGCCGGAGCACCTTTGCGCCTGACGGGCGGCGCGGTCGTGGGCTCGCTGTGTGTCATCGATACCGTCCCCCGACCTGTAGGATTGACCCTGGAGCAGAGCGATGACCTGCGTGCCTTGGGTCGTCAGGTGGTCCTCCTGCTTGAGGCGCGCCGATCTATGGCCCGCGACAGGGCCGAAGCTTTCGAGAAGGGGGAGGCACAGGCCTCCGCACTCGCGCGCGCTGCAGTAAGCGAGGCGCAGAACGTCTCCCTGCGCATCAGCGACCAACGCTCGCGTTTCGCCCAGGAGGCCGGGGGCGTCGGCACCTACGAACTCGCCGTCGCCTCCAGCATGATGCAGGTGTCAGCAGAATTCTGCCGCCTCTACGGTGTGCCGGTCGCGCCCCTCTACTCAGCCGCAACCTTCGAGGCGCTGGTGCTGCCCGAAGACGCGGGCATGCGCTCCAGCGACGAGAGCCGCGAGGATGGCAGCGCGGTACTGGACATCGAATACCGCATCCGCCGAGCGGATGATGGCGAGCTTCGCTGGATCGCGCGGCGAGCAACCTTCACGCGCGATGAGAGTGGAGCTGTCGTCGCCATGTTCGGTACCGTGCGCGACGTGACCGAGCGCCGCGCGGTGCAGGATGCCCTACGCGCCAGTGAGGCGTTGGCACAGGAGAACATCCAGCGGGTTCAGCTAGCGCTCGCAGCCGGGGCGATCATCGGCACCTGGAACTGGGACATCCCGTCGGACTGCTTCACCATCGACGAGGCCTTCGCCCAGACTTTTGGGCTCGATCCGGTTCTAGGCCGCGAGGGCATCCCACTCGCTCAGATCGTCGCGACCGTGCATCCCGACGACCAGGCCGGGCTATCGGCCGCCATCACCACCGCGATTTTGCGGGGCGGCGCCTACGCCCACCAGTACCGGGTGCGCCGCGCGGACGGGCGGTACTACTGGATCGAGGCCAACGGCCGGGTCGACAGGGCGGAGGATGGCACACCGCTGAGCTTCCCCGGCGTCCTGCTCGACATCGAGGAGCGACGCGCTGCCCAGGCCGCGCTGACCGCGAGCGAGAGCCGATTGAGAGCGCTCGTGACCGCCGGCGCACAGTCGGTCTACCGGATGAGCCCGGACTGGCGGGAGATGCGCCAGCTCGACGGGCATGGCTTCCTTGCCGACACGGTAGCGCCGAGCATGCGCTGGCTCGACTCCTACATCGATCCCGCCGACCGCCCGGAAGTGATGGCAGCGATTGAGGATGCGATCCAGCGCAAGGGCACGTTCGAGCTTGAGCATCGGGTACGGCGGGCCGATGGAAGCTTTGGCTGGACGCTCTCGCGCGCCGTGCCTCTCTTCGAAGAGCATGGCGAGATTGCCGAGTGGTTCGGGGCGGCGAGCGATGTGACCCCCCGTCGAACCGCCGAGGCACGGCAGGCGGCCCTGGTCACGGTGGGCGACCAGTTGCGCGACCTCGGTAGCATACCCGACATTGTCCACGCGGCGGCCGGGATCGTCGCACAGGTGCTCGGCGCGACGCGCGCCGGTTACGGACTGGTTGATGCCGCGCGCGCGAGTGTCGACGTTCCAACCGACTGGTGCGCACCGGGGATCGCCTCTGTCGCTGGCCAGCACGACTTTCGCGACTACGGCTCCTACATCGAGGATCTACGGCACGGTGCAGCCGTCCTGATCGAGGATGTAGAACGCGACCCCCGCACTCGAGAGAGCGCCGCGACACTGCTCGCGATCGGTGTTCGGGCACTGATCAACGTGCCCGTGATGGAACGCGGGCGTCTCGTTGGGATCGGCTTCATCCACTCCGATCGTTCCCGCGCCTTCTCAACCGAGGAGCTGGCCTTCGTGAGGGCTGTGGCCGACAGGGTTCAGGTCGCCGTCGCACGGGTGCAGGCAGAGGCGCAGCAGGCGCTGCTGAACGGCGAACTGTCCCACCGGCTCAAGAACACCTTGTCGATGGTGCAGGGCATCGCCGGCCAGACGCTGCGCAGTGTCCCGGATCAGGCCCCGGTGCAGGCGTTCTCGCAGCGTCTCATCGCATTATCGCGGGCACATGACGTACTCCTGCAGGACAGCTGGGCGGCTGCGCCGATCCATAGCGTTGTCGAGCGTGTGCTATCCCTACAGTCCCCCCTGGACCGCTTCCGGATCGAGGGGCCGAACCTAGCGCTTTCCCCGCAGGCGACACTGTCGCTGTCTCTGCTATTGCACGAGTTGACCACCAATGCAGTCAAGTACGGTGCGCTCTCAAACGAGGCGGGAACGGTCAGCGTGGCGTGGTGGGTCGAGGATGACGAAGAGCGAACGGTCGTTCTCACTTGGCAGGAGCGCGGTGGCCCACCGGCACAGGTACCGACGCGACACGGCTTCGGAGCGCGGCTGATCCAGATCGGGCTGGTGGGAACCCGCGAAGCGCAGCTGAGTTATACCACGTTGGGCTTTGACGCTGAGTTTCGCGCTCCTAGCTCGCAGGTGGTTGCGTCGTGATCCGGGCGGTGACGGGTTCTCTCTGGGGGGAATCCATGACAATTGAAGGCACCGAGCGCCGGCCAATTGTGCTTCTCATTGAAGACGAGCCGATCCT
Organism: Methylobacterium sp. EM32; assembly: GCF_040593685.1. NCBI lineage: Bacteria > Pseudomonadati > Pseudomonadota > Alphaproteobacteria > Hyphomicrobiales > Methylobacteriaceae > Methylobacterium > Methylobacterium sp. EM32. The sequence continues at coordinate 4,298 of NZ_JBEXZS010000109.1, forward strand.
AATGATGGCCCTGTCGGACCTCATCGAGGAAGCGGGCTGCGCGGTCGTCGAGGCGACGACGACCGTCAAGGCGATCCGCATCCTGGAGGCCCGCATGGACATCCGCGTGGTGGTGGCGGATCTGGACATGCGCGGGTCGGCAATGGGACTGAAGCTGGCTGCCTTGATTCGGGACCGGTGGCCGCCGATGGAACTCATCCTGACGGGGGCCGTGAAGCCGGAACTGGCGAACATTCCGGCTCGAGGTGTGTTTCACGACAAGCCGTTCAACCATGCCGGCATCGTCGAAAGCATCCGCGCTTTCACGTCAAACGGACAGTCGTAGATCGCTTTGTCGTGATGCTGGATGACACGACACATGCTGGCATATCATTTGATTTCCTTATTTACAATGCTGATATGACCAAGAGCCCCTAACAGAACTCGCTCTTGTACCTGCTAAGTGTCTGACATTACAGGAGCAAAGGAGGTTTAGATAGGTGCTCTGAGTCCTGTTTTGCGATAAAGCCTTGAGCCCGCCTATAGGCCATCCGGGTCATGCATGCGTGCCACGGATCGCTCGCATCTAGATCGTCCCAGGTAGGGAAGCACTCGATGCGCCGGCGGGTATGCTCGTGTAGCTTGCGGGCAATAACAGCAAGTTGCATAGAATGGGCAGGAGGGCGGGTTGTCGACGCTCCCGTGGGGCGAATCCGTCGGACTTGGATGCGCCGAGCCAGCTGCTTTAGGCCTAGCACCGCGCCCGTCACGCAAGCCAGCACCAGAGGGGATATGGAAGCGGGGTAGGCGGTGCGAGTCATAGCGCCTCCAGGCCTCTCCCAGATTTTCCCGACGCTACCTGGATCGGCGGCTCGTTGACCCAACGCCAGTTCACTTTTAAGCAGCTTGTATGTCATTGCCCAGATTGCGCCTGGCTGCGAAGCTATCAACGAACTGGTGTGGTGATGCCTCTCTTTCAATGGCAGGAATCGCCAGTCATATAATGTAGGAAATACGACATTATATGTCAGAAACAGACTCAATATTCTCAAAATAGATTGAATCGCTACTTTTTAGGTTGTGATTTTTGATTTATATGTTGACACCAACGAGTATGGGGTGTGCATGCTCGCGGGCGACTTATTTGGATCGTGCGATGCCTACATTTTTCTTCGACATCCATGATGGAAAGTGGATTCACGATGACGTAGGGGTTGAATGTGAAAATATCGCGGAGGCTTGTCGACACGCGAAGCGCACTCTGCCTGCGATAGCGCTTGACAATACATCGCAAGAGGATGATCGTCACGCGATCACAGTTATCGTCACCGATAACGATCGTCGTCCGGTCTATACCTCTAGTCTCATAATTATTGGAATGATGATAAGCTGATGATATTGCATTACAATGTTGAATTAATATTTACACGGCCGCTTGATCTCGCCCCACTTTAAACGAAGGGCTTGCACGAACTTCCCAGAGAGAGTGCCAGCGTGTCCAACCTGTGAGCAGAAGCACTAACAGGATGATGATCAGGATGCCGACGAAGCTAAATCAGCCTGTACGTGGCGCCTACCAGCGTATAAAATGAGTCGCTTCGGGTTTTTCTGAGACTGTTTGATTAAATAAATTCATGATCATGCTGCAATCGTGAAGCTATCCAGTTCTTTTATTTTGTCTCATTTCTAATACGGCCGATATTTATTTTGTTGAAAAATGCTCTAGACGCGTCGAGAAAGGTGCAGGTACTCAGGATTGAAGCTGCAAAAATTTCGTAGACGAGCCAAGTTTGGAACTTTCAAGTGTCTGTGCTTTAGATCGACCAAACCTAAGCCGCGCAAATGTTGTAGCGTACGGTTGGCGTGCACAATCGAGAATCCTAGGATGTCGGCCAGATGGACTTGTGTCAGAGGTAGAAAACAACTCGTTTCTCCCGCCAATCCGACGATCTGCAAACGCAGTAGAAGCTCACAGAAGAGATGGGCCATCCGCTGATCCGCTCCACGTTGCCCGAGGTTCGTCAACCACTCACGCAGGATCCCTTGTTCCACCAGCGTCGCCCAGCAGAGCGCCTGCGCAATGCGGGGATGGTTGCTGGTCAGATCGACAATCGTGCTCCGTGGAATCTCCACGATCTCACAGGCTGTTAGGGCAGCGATGGAGTGGTCCATGCGGTTCAGGATGGCGACGTGCAGGTCGCACGTGTCTCCCGGTACGAGCAGGCCGAGGATATGGCGCTGACCGTCGATCAGGATCTTGTAGCGGCAGGCGAAGCCCCGGGTCACGAGAAACACGCTCTCGGGGCGATCGCCTTCTCGGATCAAGTCGACCTGGGGGGAAACCCACGTCCTCTGGCTCATCACTCCCGTCAGCGTCCTTCGATCTGCATCCGTCAAACCGACGCTGCGTTCGAGCTTGGCGATCAAGGCATGGGAGTTGGGCAGGTGGACGTCCGCGGCGTCCGACGGGACTGGCCGCTGCGATGGTTCGGTCACGCAGAACTCCCTGTTTGCGGCGGTGCCGTCCAGCTCATCGTTTCAACCGTTGCCGGAGCCACCGGGCCGCTGCTTCCGGCGTGTCGAAGGTGGGTGCGCGCAGGCCTGCCAGGCGGCCGAAGCCGGCCTCGAGGAACCAACCGCGGAGCTGTTCGTGACCGGGCGTATCGAGGCGCACGAGCACGCCGACCAGCAACCCGTTGGCCATCACGAGCAACCCGTGACGATCATCGCTGCCCGTGTCGACGCCGATCGGCTGAAGCACAACAAGCGTCTCGACGTTGTGCGGCGGCTTCATCATGAGCTTCGTCGGCCGGTGCTCGGCCATGGAATGCTGCGGCGCACACCCCACCGCGTGTTCTTCAGGTGCAGGTAATTCGGGTTATAGCCGCATAAGGCTTTCAACCGCGGCACGTCCAGAATGGTCAGGGTCCGGCGCTTGAGCGCGATCAAGCCGAGCGCGCGGAGGTCGCGCAGCGTGCGATGCACATGCACGTTCGACAGGCCCATGGTGTCGGCGATGTCGATCTGGGTGAACGGGAAGCTGAAGCTGTTGTCCGTCACGCGGCCCACGGCCTCCAACCGCAGCAGGAGCTCGCAGATGAGATGGGCGATCCGCAAGTTGGCCGGGCGGCCTCCGACATTGACGAGCCATTCCCGCAGAACGGCCTCGTCGACGAGGGCGCACCACATCAATGCCTGCGTGACCCGAGGATGATCGTTCGTGATCTCGACGATGGCCTGTCTCGGGATATCCACGACTTGGCAGGCTGTGATCGTGCCGATATTATGATCCATCTGATCGAGAATGAAGACATTCAGGTCGCAGAAGTCGCCGGGCACGAGATAGGCCATGATCTGGCGCTGCCCGTCCGGCAGAACCTTGTAGCGGCATGCGTAGCCATCGAGGATCAGATGAACGCTGTTCGGCGGATCGCCCTCGCTGATCAGGTCGGTGCGCGCGGGCACTCTGCGAATGCGGAGCGTCAAGGCACTCAATGCCTTGCGATCCGCCTCGGTCAGTTCCTCGAAGCTCTCAAGCTTTCGGATCAGTGCGTCCTGCATCAGCTACATCAGTCAGAAAGATGCGACAATGTATGTCGTAAATCTGACCTCCGCACAGTCCTATGATTGTTTTCTTGCGGCTGAAGACGATTAAGATCATACAGTGCGCCGTCGCTTGCACATGCAACCCGGCGCAAGCGGTGAGGATTGTTGGCTCCCGCCCCCAACGAGGTCGGGATCGTGTCCGTCCAGAGAGCGTGCCACAACCGTCTGCTTGCGGCACTTCCGCCAGCGGATTTTGCCCGGCTTCAACCCCACCTGATGACGGTGCCGCTCCGGATCGGGGAGGTGCTCATGGCGCCCGGCACGCCGATCCGGCACGTCCTCTTCGTCGAGGATGGCATCCTCTCGGTGATCGCGACGGCGTCGGACGACCGGCAGATCGAGCTGGCGCTGATCGGCCGGGAAGGCCTCGTCGGCCTGCCGGTCCTCATGGGCACGGACCGGAGCGCGCATGAGGGACGGGTGCAGGCGAGCGGCTACGCCTGGTGCCTGGAGGCGGACGCCATGCGCGAGATCCTCGGGACCAGCCCCGACCTGCAGGCCTTCCTGCTGCGCTACGCCTATTCCGTGACCGTCCAGATCGCCGGCACCGCGCTCGCCAACACGCGCTACAAGGTGGACCAGCGTCTCGCACGCTGGCTCCTGATGTGCCACGACCGCACCACGGGCGACGAATTGCCGACGACGCATCGCTTCCTGTCGCTGATGCTCGGCATCAACCGTCCGGGACTGACGACCGCACTGTCGGTGTTCGAGCAGGCCGGCATGATCCGGACCGAGCGCGGCACCATCACGATCCGCGACCGGGCCGCGCTGCTCGCGAAGGCCGGAGCCTGCTACGGCGGTCCGGAGGGCGAGTACGAGCGCCTTCTCGTCGAAGGACGCCCGGTCTCCCGGTAAGCGACGCTCGCGAGGCGCCCTGATCGTCGTCCCGCACTCGCCCTTGCCGTGCGACCGGCGCGGCATCACCGGCGCGGGTTCGCCATGAAGAACCGCAGCATCTCGCGGCTGGCGTCGGGGCCCGCCGGATCGGTGTGGGAACCGGCCGGATGGCCGCCGGCCCAGGCATGCCCCGCGCCGTGCAGAATCCACTGTTCCGACGTCCAGGTGCCGGCCGGTTCGGTGAGGAAGGTGCGGGTATACGCGGTCCCGCCGCTGGAGCGCCCCTCGACGGTGCTGACGATCAGGTCCGAATCGGGTCGTGCCTGGGCGACGGCCTGGTCGCCGTTGATGGGGGCGACGGTCGTATCTCGGTCGCCGTGGAAGACGATGGTCGGCACCGGATGCGTCGCCTGCTGCGGCGGCAGCAGGGCACCCCGATACATCGTGGGCAGGGCCAGGAGCATCGAGCCGGCCGAACCGCAGGCGAGGCCGGAATGGATGCCGACGGCCGCGTAGAGGTCCGGATACGTCATCGCCATGACGGCGGCGGCGGCGCCGCCCGACGAGAAGCCCGCGATGTAGACCCGTGCCGGATCGACGACGAAGCGTCCCATGATCTCCCGCGTGAGGCCGGCCAGGATCGACGGCTCGCCCCGCTCGCGCTGCTGATCCGCGTCCCGGAACCAGTTCCAGCTCTTGGTGATGTTGGCCGACCGCGGCTGATCCGGATAGGCGACGAGGAAGCCATGCTCCTCCGCCAGGCGATCCATGTTCGTGCCGATGGCGAAGTCGCGCGCCGATTGCGAGCTGCCGTGCAGCATCACCACCAGCGGTCGGGGGCCGTCCCCGGGGCCGGACGGCACGAACAGGTAGTAGGCCCGGCTTCCGGCAGAGTTGCGGAACCGGCACTCGAGCGCCCGGGGCCGGTCGATCGACAGCCCCGAGGCTCCGGTCTGGTCGATCCTGAAATTCATGGTCATCGCTGAACTTTCGTGTGCGGATTTGCCTGGAGCACCACCGGATCGCGGCCGCGGTTCGTGGGCATCGCGCCCTCGCGGATGCGCCGACAAGCCACGCTGGAATTCGTCGCCTTTCCGGATGACGCCGGTTTCGTCACCGCCCATGGCCGACCGGCGGGCCGTGCCGGAACCCGCCCGCCGCACGGTGAGGGCCGGATGGGCACGGGGCGGGACGGCCTTGCCGGACGAAGGAACGACCGATGCCGTCGGCACGGGTCCGCGCGGCTGCGCCCTTCCGACAACCCTCCGGCCTCGGCGATGTTGCATTGCAGCATGAAAAGCCGGCCAGGCCTGCCTCGTCGGAACCGACGGCGCGGGCTCTGGATGGTCCCGGCTCCCGATCGCGAGGCGTGAGGGAGGGCCGTGGCGTTCCCGCCGTCCTTCAGGCCGCCTCGAGCGTCCGCACGCGCGAGAACCCAACCAACCTGCGGGCATCCTCATCCCAGAGCGCCAGACCGAGGCAGCGGAGGCTGTCGCGCGGCGTCAGGCGGCCCACCTGCCCGAGCACCGCGTAGTCGTCCATGCATTCCTGGAGGCGGTAGTTCGGGATGCGGCTGTTGAGGTGATGGACGTGGTGCGGACCGACATTGCCGGTGAACCATTGCAGCACCGCCGGCAGCACGTAATGCGAGCTTCCACCGAGCGCGGCGGTGTGGAAGTCCCAGGTCTCGGGACCGTCCCAGACCGTGTCCTCGTACTGGTGCTGGACGTAGAACAGCCATCCGCCGATCCAGGCCGCCACACACACCGTCGGAACGAGCGCGACGAGCACCGGCATCACCCCGCCCGCCGCGACCGCCAGCAAGCCGACGAGCACGGCGAGAGCCGCGTCGAGCGCCAGCACGTCGCGCCAGGCGGTCCGCCAGGGCAAGCCGACGCCGAACGGCATGCGCTGGAGCAGCATGAAGTTGAGCGGCGAGCCGAGCCCGATCAGCAGGAACGGATTGCGGTAGAGCCGGTACCGGAGCCGGCCCAGGCGCGACAAGGCGAGGTACTCCCGTACTGTGAGGGTCGCGACGTCGCCGGTGCCGCGTCGGCTCAGGTCTCCGGTCGAGGCGTGGTGAAGGGCGTGCGCCCGCTTCCAGCTGTCGTAGGGCGTCAGCGTCAACAGACTGAGGGCGCGGCCGATGGCGTCGTTGGCGGTGCGGGAGGGCAGGAACGATCCGTGCCCGCAATCGTGCTGGATGATGAAGAGGCGGACGAGGAGGCCGCCGGCCGGGACGGCGAGGAGCGGCACGACGCAGCCATGCCCGGTCGCCGCCGCGGCGACCATGGCGGCGCACAGGACGAGGTAGGGCAGACCGGTATTGGCAATCTGGCCGAGGGCGCTGCGCACGTCCGGCTCCCGGTAGGCCGCGCAATGGCGGGCGATGTCGCGCGCCTCGATTCCTGCGGGAGGCGTCGTCTGGGTATTCATGGGGTCAAGCCTTGCATCGGCGGGCGGCGGTCCTGCGCCGGTCGGCCGGGACGGGGGAGGGGGCAATCGCCCCCGCATTCCCGTCCGGCCTCGCAGGGAGACGGGCCTCAGGCGACATTCCGGGCCGCCGCCTCGACGGCGGAGACGATGTCGGCCACCCCGAGACGGACATAGGCGAGCACGTCGTTAGGCGTACGGCCGCTCTTCGGCATGGTCCGGACCGCGAGGGCGTGCACCCTCGGCGCGTCGACGGCCTCCGCCGCGGCCTCCGCCAGTTCGCTGCCGATCCCGCCGACATAGTTGTCCTCGACCGTCATGACCACGCCGCCGCGGCCGGCGAGCGCCAGGACCGGCGCGGTGCCCATCGGCAGGCAATAGGCGTCGACCACCGCCACCGAGTGCCCGGCCTCGGCCAAAACCTCCGCCGCCTCCAGGCAGCCATGAACCATGTAGCCGGAGGCGACCAGGACCATCCGCGGCCCATCGTTCGGCGAGCAGCGCAGGACCTTGTGGCCGCCGAACGGGAAGCGGTCGTCCTCCGCGTAGAGGATCGGCAGGTCCGCCCGCACCGCCCGCAGGTAGAAGGCGCCCGGGGAGCGCGCCATGGCGAGCACCATCGCGTAGGCGCCCACGGCGTCGCTCGGGGTCAGCACCGTGACCGCCGGGCGGCCGGCCTTGTCCTCGACATGCGAGAAGGCGCGCATGAAGGCGACGTCGGCGAGCGCCATCTGGCTCGGCCCGTCCGAGGCCAGGGTCGCGCCGGCATGGGTGCCGACGAGCTTGAGGCCGGCGCCGCCGATGACCGCCATCTCGATCTGGTCGAAGGCGCGCTCCAGGAAGCGCCCGAAGGTGCTGGCGAACGGGATCTTGCCGCCGCTCGCGAGGCCCGCGGCCGCCGAGACCATGTTCTGCTCGGCGATGCGTGCCTCGAAGTAGCGCTCGGGAAAGGCCTTCGCGAAGCCGTCGGCGTAGGTCGAGTTCTTCACGTCGGCATCGAGCGCCACGACGGCGGGATTCGCGGCGCCGAGAGCCTCCAAGGCGAGCCCGTAGGCCCGGCGCGGCGAGAGGGCGCGCTTCTCCTTCACAGCTGCGGCGACCGTCGGGTTGCGGCCGACCGCCGCCATGAACCCGACCGGCTCGGTCGCAGGCGTCGAGGCCGGCGGCGCGGGAGGCGGCGCGATCGTGAGGACCGCCGCGCTCGCGCCGGGGTCGATGCCGGCGACGCCTAGCGCCCGGGCGCGCGCATCGAGGGCGGCGAGGGCGGCGTCGAGCCCGCCTGCCGTGACGGGGGTGCCGTGATGACCCATGCCGCCGAGGTCGGGCACGCCCCAGCCCTTGACGGTGCGGGCGATGACGCAGAGGGGCCTCGCCTCCCGCGAGGTCGGCCGCGCCCGCAGGACCTGCTCGATCGCGACGGGATCGTGGCCGTCGACCACGACCGCCTCCCAGCCGAACGCCTCCGCCTTGCGTGCCAGGGACTGCCAGTCCTGGGCCGGGGAGACCCGGTCGCTCTGCCCGAGGGCGTTGCAGTTGAAGAGGGCGACGACGGACGAGAGCCCGTGATCGGCGATGAAGTCCATCGCCTCCCAGATCTGGCCCTCTCGCGCCTCGCCGTCGCCGATGATGCAGTAGATCGCCTTCGCGCTGCCATCGATCCGGGCGGCCGCGGCAAGCCCCGCCGCGACGGAGAGCCCCTGTCCGAGCGACCCGGTCGCCGCGTCGAAGAACGGAAACCCGAGCATCGGGTTGGGGTGGCCGTCGACGAAGCTGTCGATGCTGCGCAGGGCGAGGAGATCGTCCAGCGTCATCGGCCGCGCCGCGCCGCCGGGGCGGACCGTCACGCCGAGATCGGTGCAGGCCGCGTAGACGATGGGCACCGCATGGCCCTCGGAGAGGACGAGGCGGTCGGAACCGGGGGCGTCGGGTCGGGCCGGGTCCCAGCGCATTACCCCGTACATCAGCACCGTGACGAGGTGGGCGAGCGACAGCGCGGTGGTGGGGTGCCCGCTCCCGGCCGAGGTGGTGGCCCGGATCGCGAGCTTGCCGAGCGCGATCGCCTTGGCGTGGACGGCCTTCGACCGGATGTCGTCGGCCGGATCGATGGGCGGGACTGGCGCGGGCATGCTCATGCGGCGGCTCCTGTGCGGGACGTGTCGGGGGCCGCCGCCGCCGGCGCGTTGCCGGATTCGATGCAGGGGCGGCTCAGGTCGTCGAGCCAGACGGCGACCCCGTTCGCCGCGAGGTCGTGCAGTGGGTTGGTCATGCGGTCATCCTTGGTTCGTCGGAGCACCCGCCGGCCGGGCCGATCCGTCGCGCCGGCCACGTCCGGGGCGCGCGGTCATCCGATTGACCGCAGGGGCGGGGCGCGCCCGGCTGGTAGGCGGGTGCCTTCGGCGAGCCAGGCCTCCGCCGCGCTGCGCCCGGCCGCGCGCAGCCGCAGCAGGAAACGCCAGCCGAGATCGGTGCTGCTCTCGTCCTGGAGCGCCGGGTGGTGGTCCTCCGCCGAGACGCGGTGCAGCGCCAGGGCGCGGAGCTTCGCCGCCAGGGCGCTGCGGCCCCCGCCGGACCACGACAGGTCCACCATCGTGCGCAACGCGGACAGCTCGCGCTGGAGCACGCCATCGAAGGTGATCTGCTCCAGTCGCCGGACGATGTCGGGCGCGCTGCAGGGCGCCCCCTGGCCGAGACTTGGCACGATCTGAACCAGCAGGATCGCCGGGGCGTCGGACGCCTCGATGAGGCGGATCAACGGCGGGTTGGCCGAGTAGCCCCCGTCCCAGTAGCGCCGGCCCTCGATCTCGACCGCCTGGGACTTCAGGGGGATGCAGCCCGAGGCGAGGACCATCTTGCGCACGAGTTCGGTCTCGCGAAAGATCCGGGTCGCGCCATCCGAGACCGCGGTCGCGGCGACCAGGAGCTTGAACGGAGGCGCGGCGCGAAGGGCGTCGAAATCGACCGCGTCGGCGAGCAGCCGGTCGAGGGCATCGTGGTTGAAGGGATTCGACTGGTAGGGCGAGAGCCAGCGGGACGTGATGTCGGTGAAGACGGTCACGGCGGGCCCGAGCTGAGGCGGCGCGGTCTCGCTGATGCGCTTCCAGAAGCGGTCGAGGTGGCGCCGCGCCTCCGGCCGGCCACCGGCGATCAGGCCGGCCGCCATCACAACGGCGTTGACCGACCCGGCATTCGTGCTGCTGACGGCGTCGATGACGAGATCGTCCTCCTCCAGCAGCCGGTCGAGGACGCCCCAGGTGAAGGCGCCGAACGAGCCGCCGCCCTGGAGTGCCAGCGAGAGGGTGCGAGGCGCGCGGTGCGGTGCGAGGTCGGTCGGTGCGGTCATCGGATCGGGTCCGGTGTCGGGGCGAGGAGGCAGGCCGGTCCCGGGTCGGTCGGCGGGAGCGGCCGCTCCGAATGATCGCCTCTGTGCGGGGACCGCGTCCCGTCGCCTGCGCCACGACAGCGCGACCGCGCCGAGGCACAGGATACCGACGACGGCGAGCAGCGACGGTCCGAGGCGGCGGAGAGGAGCCTGCGTCACCGGCCCGGACCTCGGCGCGGCGGCGGATCCCTCGACGCTGGGTCCCGTGGCGCCGGTTCTCACTTGGGTGCAGACGACGGGCCGGTCCAGGAAAGCGTCCGCCATCGCGAGGCGGAACGGAAGCGGCCCGCGGCGTTCCGAACGGGGATCGATGGCCATGGTGGTCTCGTGAGCGTGGAGGAAACGGGTCGGATCCCGGGGCGATCCTTGCCCGGAAGCGGCTTGGGACCGGGCAGGAGCGCCGCCGCTTCGCGCCATCCTCCGACGCCGTCGTGGGTCCGGCGGTGGGCGATGCAGGGGCGAAAAAGCCCGATCGGAGTTCGTCCGTGGCGTTCCCATCAGCGGCGTCTGCGGATCGCCACGGCGAGGAGGTAGCCGAGGGCACCGGCCATCGCGGCGAACGCGAGCGGAAATTCCTTGGCATACTGGGTGAGCGTGTCGCCGCCCCGTCGGGGGGCGGCTCCGGCCTCCGGAAGGACGTCGCGACCCGTGTCGATCGCCCGGTCGGCGAGGTCGCCGGCCTCGCCCGCCACGTCGCGCACGGTGTCGCTTGCCTGCCCGACGCGGGTCTCGGTGGCGCCTCCGACCTCGTCCCGCTTGCCCTCCGCCCTGGTCTCGTCGTTCCCGGCTACGGTGCCGGCCGCGCCCTGGACCTTGCCGCCGAACTCCCTGGCGGCGCCGGCGATGCGGTTCTCGTCCATCTCGTTCTCCTGTCGTCGCCGGGTCGGGGGCCGCCGCCGGGCGGAACCGGCTGGTCCGCCCGTCCGCCGTGCCACCCGCATGAAGGCCCGTCCGGGTCGGCCGGTCGTCGGGTTGGTGGGGTCGTCGTCGGTCGACCCCAACCGCCGGGTTTCCGGACGGTCGTCCGACGCCTCGGCCCGCTCCGTCATGCCCGGCGGCGCGTCGCGGGCTTCGCTGCGGCCGTTGCCGGAACGGCCGCAGCGCCTCACGGGACCGATCTTCCGCCGCCCGCGTGGCGGGAGGACATGGCCGATGCTGCGATCGCGAACAGGACGAGAAGCTGGATCACGGCACCGGCCTTTCACGGGAGGAGAGCCGAGGAGGCCCGGAGTGATGCGGGGCTCGCAGGCGCGGCCCGCAAGGACGTCACACGCGGCGCGGCGCCGGTGCGTGGGAGGAGATGCGGGTGACGACCGGCGCGACGGCCGCGCTGCGACCGGCGAAGAAGGCGGCGAGCGCACCGAAGATCAGGGCCAGCGCCCCGGAGAGGGCTCCCTGGGACACCCGACGGGCAGCGGCGTCGGCAACCTCCTTCGACTGCTCCTTGGCCGAGGCGAGGGTCTCCTTGAACTGCTGCACGTATTGGGCGACCTGGCTCCGGGCCTGCTCGACGGGGATGTTCTGGGCCTTCGCCAGGGCCTGGGCGGCCTTGTCCTGCGCGGCGGCCTGCTGGGCTCCGTCGCCCGAGACGGCGGCGCGCATGGCGGTCACCGCGGTGTCCTTCAGCGCGGCCGGATCGGACCCGGATCCGCCCCGGATTCCGGCCTCGATCCCTGAGAACGGGTCCGTGACCTTGCTCAGGGACGGCGCCGCCGCCTGCGCCAGGGTCGAGACCGATCCGCTCATCGCGTTGCCGACCCCGCCGATGGCCGAGGTGGCCGTGCCGAGGGCGCCACTGACGATGCCGCTGGCTGCCGACGACAGCATGTACAGGACGACGAGGGTCGAGACTGCCCAGGCGAGCAGGCCGTGATGACCTGCCATGGCGGGCGACGGCTTGCCCGAGAGCCGGCCGGCGAAGTATCCGCCAGCCCCCGCGGCGAGGATCCCGGAGAGGACGAACCAGAGGCCGGCGCCGATGCCGAGCGAACTCGCCGCCGGGGTGCCGTCGCCCAGGGGATCGACCGTCGAGAGGCCGATGCCGAGGCCGAGCATGTTCAGGATAACCTGGGCGATGAGCCCGACCGTGGCGCCCGCGAAGACTGCGCTCCACGAGACCGAGTTCAGCATCATCGTGCGCACCTCCTCGGCCGGCGCGACGGCATTCGTCTGGGATGGGGCCGGATCGAGGCCGGGCTGGCGGCCCGGGGCGACGGGCGTGGCTTCGCTGATGGTGGGCATTGGGGATTCCTGGATGTCGGGATGGGACGGGCGGCGGATCAGACGACCCGGCGGCCCACGAGGGCGTGGTAGAGCCACAGCACGACCACCGCTCCAACGGTGGCGACGAGCAGGCTGTAGAGGTTGAGTCCCGAGACGCCGGGCTCGCCGAACTGATGGAACAGGAAGCCGCCGACGACGGCGCCCACGATTCCGAGTGCGATGTCGACGATCAGCCCCTGGCCGGTGCTGTTGACGATCCTGCTGCCGATGAATCCGGCGATCAGGCCGAGGATGATCCAGGCGAGGAAAGACATGGGTTGGCTCCAGCTTGCGGCAGGCGGCGGGTCCCGGCGCGAACGCGCGACGGGCGATGGAACGCATCCGATGGCGAGGTCCGCATCGGGCGCGTGGACATGACGGGTGTCGAATGCGGCCGTGGCTTCGGCCTTGCCGACCGTCAGGCCGATGGCCTGCTTGCAGGGCACCGCATGATCGGGCGGCGGATGCCTACGGCATCGGATGGATCGGCCCCGCCGCCATCGCCATTCATACCTTCGCAGAGGGTACGATTATTAAATATCTGTTCGTAGCATAAGTTCCAAATATTTTAGCGATTTATTGAAGATAAGTCGGCGGACGGGCCGAAATATACAAATAACATATGTATGTCTTATTCGAGACAATCATCGTTGGATGATGATCGGCACGGAAGAGATCGTCGCCAGGACCGAAAAACACGTCGCCACGCGGATGGAAACACCGACCGGTCCGTCACGGGCCGCCGGCCGTCGAAACCAGGGACGGGATCCCGCAAGGCACGCATCCGTACGGCGTGACGATCCCCACTCCTCGTACCGGGCCGCGTCGGGCGGCCCCGTCGACCCCTCGGCGGAGCAGTCGCACCGACCATGTTTCTTCACATGTCCGACGCCTCGATATTGGCATACCCGAGAAAGACGCACCCGATCATATGATGAAATAATATAAATCGGCGCTATTCAATGGTGTCCAGGTCGGATTTTCGATAATACCCCCTCCTGCGATTAAGGGAGCGACATAAGTATCCGAGCGTTGCCGGGCATGGGCGCATGCCGTCTCGCGGGGTGTTGGCGCCGGCGGAACGGCCGATATCCGGGAGCGCCGACACCGAAGCCCGCAGGCTCGTCGGCGATTCGACCCGGTGTGTGGTGCCCGTCCGCCGCCCCTAGCGCATCCAGGAATCGATCAACCTTCAACGGAGATCCGGCATGGCCGAGCGTCACGATCAAGCCCTATCCCCGCCGGGGCCGCAGCGGAAGGGGGGCCGGATCAAAGGATTCCAGAGCTACGTCCGATCGCACCATGATCGGGCGATTCTCCGGGCAGCGGCTCCGCGCAGGCCTCGCGATAATAAATTCTATGACATTCAAATGATATTTTCGCACAATCCCCTTATAGGTGCGAATTATTTCAATGTCACGTGGCTGAACCATCCTGATATTCGGCAAGTTGTCGTTCATACGACTCGCAAAATCGCTAGCGGAGCATGCACATGACGGAAAACACATCGGGCCAGGACAGCCGCCAAGGCAAGCCTGGCAAGCCCGTGCTCTATGTCTTGATCGCCAGCTTCGGCTTGGCCTTGGTCTCGTTCGTCGCCCTGCTGACCTGGCAAGGCGCGAATGCGCCGACAGACGTGAGCCAGACCGCATCGCGACAGCAGGGCACGGGTTCGGCGAGCGGGCCGTCGAACGCAGCGACGTCGGCGACTTCCACTGGCGTGCCCGCCGGCAACCCGGCCTACCCGCAACCCGCGTCGCGCAGCGGCAATCCGTGACACCCGTCTCGACCGAGGGGTGGGGCGGCTATTCCGCGACATCGACCGGTGGCCGGCATGTCACTGTCGGCCGATAGCGGCGACGGCGGCGGCATTCGCAAGGATCGTGTCCGGGGCCGCGGGCGGGGGGCGTCCCCACGGGTTGATCGGCGCTCGCGCGGCGGGGCTCGCCGCACAGGCGCTGGCTGTCCGCCGGCCGTATCCTCGCTCCAGTCCGGGGACCGGCACCACCGATGAATCCGGCGGCGGTCGAACCCACCCGCGAGGGGCGCCGCCGACCGTGCCTCGGTCCTCGGCCTCATCCGCGCGGAAGGGGGCGAGCCTCGTCGAGGTCCGGCAGGTCCCGATCGGTTTCCGACCGCGCCGTGTAGTGCGGATCGAGCTGAGTCGTGAGCAGATCGCGGCCCTCGCCGGTGTCCTTGCTGATGGCGAGCAGGGAGTTGTAGGACCGATCGTTGTCCCGCAGGGACGCGTTCAGGACCTCGTGGGGCGCCAGGTGCCGGCAAGCCAGGCGCTGAAGCATCGCAATGATGTCGACCTCCGTCGCGAGCTCGAAGCCGATCGTGCTCCTGAAAAAGATCTCGACGCCGCTCCGGCCTTCGATCACCCAGACGCGTCTCGGCTCATCCGACATTCGGTGCTTCTCCTTCGATGCCAACGGATGCACTCCTTGCGCGCGCGAGACCGAGGGGGGCGGGTGCAGGTGACGTCCGGTCTGTGCAACAGACCTCGCTTGAACGATCTCACGCAGGGATCGTCTTTCGCGCTCGGAGAGGCGGCCTTACGCTGCAACCCTGACCAGATATTATCCGGAAAAAATCGAAGAAAACGGTGGTATGTTGTATTTGTTGATTAATTTGTGTTGTATTCCAAGCTCGTCATCGGTTGTTTCTTACAGGTGCTGATGGCTGGGAGAGGTGTGCGCTTCCACCTGCAAAGTGAAGGGAGGGCCGCCTTGGTCCCCACATCGAGCCACCCGGCAGACATGCTCGTTCGCAAGCTGGGCAGCATTGCGCGCCTCTCCGACGAAGAGCGCCGCGCCGTCATGCGCCTGCCCATGACGATCAGGCCGTTGCCTGGCGGGCATGATATCGTATGCGAGCACGACCGTCCCATGCAGTGCTGCCTGATTCTGGATGGCTGGGCGAGCCGCTACCAGTTGTTAGCCGAGGGCAGGCGCCAGATCTTCTCGTTCCATGTTCCGGGCGACATTCCCGACCTGCAGAGCTTGCACCTGCGTGTCATGGACCACAGCCTGTGCGCCTTGACGCCCGTCACGCTGGCGTTCGTCCCCCACGAGGCGATTCGCGACCTGACGACCGGGTATCCCGGCATCGCGGCGACGCTCTGGCGTGATACCTTGGTCGACGGTGCCATCTTCCGAGAGTGGATGGTCGGGATGGGCCGTCGGTCGGCATACCAGGCGGTCGCGCACCTGTTTTGCGAGATGTATGTCAAACTCGAGGCCGTCGGGCTGGCCGAGAATCATCGCTACAGGCTGCCCGTCATGCAAGTCGACATCGCCGACGCGCTCGGTCTGTCGAACGTGCACGTCAATCGTGTTTTACGCCAGTTGCGCGAGGAAAATTTGCTCGCGCTTAGGAATGGCTGGCTCAATATTTCAAACTGGCCGGAACTCGCCAAGATCGGCGAGTTTGACCCCTTGTACCTCCATGTAGACCGACTGGCAGCATGAGCCTCCTCTTTCAGCCTGTCCCGATCGCAACGGGCAGCCGCGACGCAGAGAGCCGGCTCGTCTTCGGCGACGGCTTCCTGGTCGCTGTGCTGGTCCGCCTCTCCGAGGATCACGGGGTGGATGAGGGAAGGTGGTTTCTCGAGGCGGGCTTCGGCCGGGTGGATGACCAGGGCCAGCCCACCTTCGCCGATCTTGATGAAGCGCAGGCGTGGATCCAGCATCGCCTCGACGGGCAATGAGCCGGTCGCCGGCCCTCGCGCTTCGGGCGACACGCCGGAAAAAGGCGTGCGCTATCCGTGAGAAATGCCAGGCCGCGCACGGGTTTCGCTGTCCTCGAGCGACATGGCTCTGCCTCGCGCCGGACACTCGGCCGTCTCGGCCCGATGTCGCGCGAGCCTCGGCCCCGAGGCATGGCAGAACGGAAACACGGGAAGTAGCGCATGCCGATCCGCCGGGAGCACCAGATCACCCGCCAGATGCTCCGAGATGAGCCCGACACGCTCTGGGTGTTCGGCGACACGCTGATCGGCAAGAGCCTGGGCGGCCAGGCGGCAGAGATGCGTGGCGAACCGAACGCCGTCGGCATCGCGACCAAGCCGTTGCCGGCCATGGACCCGGCCGCCTACTTCACGGACGCTGATATTGAGACGTTCCGCAGGGCTGCTGAAACCCCGTGTCGCCGACTCGCCGATCACCTCCGGTCCGGCGGCATCGTCGTCTGGCCGGCAGCAGGAATCGGGACGGGTCTTGCAGATCTGGAGCGACGCTCGCCGCGGATCTGGGCGAGCCTGGAGCGGACTCGTGAGACCCTTGAGAGGCTGTGAACTGCCCGTTTGCCTACGGAGAGGGAGCAGCGCTCCCAGCGGCACGGCCGTTTCGGTGGAGGGGTCCATCTCCTCGACGTCGATCGCCAGCCGAACTTTGCCGGATCGGCTCTCCTCCGCCGGATCATGAGAAGGCCGCCCCATCGGGCGGCCCCTCCCTGCCGTCGTTACAGGCCCAACAGGGCACCGGTGGTACCGGCGACCGTCATGGCGAGTCCTCCGACCAGTACCCCGATCATCGCGTAGGAGACGGCCCGCAAGAGCATGGCCTGGATTCCATCCGACCCGATCAACAGCGATATCCGCCAGAGGTCTGACCATACTGCTTGACCGGGAAGTTCTGCTGGTTGGCGTTGCCCTCCGAAGCCGAGCTCATCGGGCAGGCGCCGTAGAAGGGCACGCTGGTATTGGCACGGCCGCCGATCGAACCCGTCGTCTCGACGTCGTCGCTCCAGAATGGGTCCGAGGGAGAGCTCGACTCGAACGCCATGGCGGATGAGAGCGAGGCAATGCCGAGGACGAGCGCCACGGCGAATGAAGCGATAGTGATTTTCATGTCTTGTGATGTTCCTTGGTCCAAAGCGCGGACGATCCAGTGAGCTGTCGTCCACGTCGGTAAGACTATCTTACAGAAAATGTCTATGCTGTTATGTGTCTATGCGCATTCACAATATCGCAACAAAGCCAGAATGGGCGGAAATAGAACTGAAATGACGAGGAATTTTTGCTAAAATCGAGACTTTGGCAAAAATATGCGAGATCAAACCAAAAATATCCTCATGGCGACTGCCCAAGATGCCGACTTACTGAACCGTCTCGACCCCGGTGAGGCGAAGCTTGAGTGACGGCCTGGCCGGCGACAGCGCGCATCACGACGCCGAAGAGCGAAGGAGTGGGCGTCCTCCCAGGGCGAACTCCGCACCGCCCGGCGTGGGCTGCTGTGTCAAAAGAAGGGCCGCCGTCAGGCGGCCCTTCGCTGGATCGGCAGGATCCCGGGGCGTCTCGCCCGGGCTCCGGCACCTCTCAGCGGACGGCCGAAGGGGTCTGGTCCAGGCCGGAGAACGCCTTACCGGCCTCCTCGATCGCCCGGACCGAGCCCTCGGCGATGACCCGGCTGTCCTGCACCATGTGCTGCAACCCCTCGCGGACCAGCTCGCTCTGGATCGCCGTGAAATCCTGCACCGACGACGCGCGCGTCAGACGGGTCAAGCCGTCGATGTTGCGCTGCCACTGCTTCTGGCCCAGTTCGAACCAGTTGCGGGACGCATCCTGCACCGCCTGGGTCAGGACCGTGCCGCAACGCGTGACCGCCTCGATGTTCTGCTGGGACTGACGGGCAAGGCGCTCGCTGTCCTGCCCGGTGAAGCCGAGGACGCGCGTGAACCGATCGGCAGCCTCCCGGGCCTGCTGGGATGCGGTGTCGACGTTCTTCTGCACGATGTGCTTGGCATCGTCGGACGCTTTTGCGCCGAGATCGGCTATCTTGCTCATGCCGTCACGAGCCGCCTCGGTGAATTGAGTGCCCTGCTCGCTGGTCTTGCTCATGCTTGCCTTGACGGCGTCGGTGAGCTTGTCGGTCTGCTCAGCGTGCTTGTTCGACGTGGCGCTCTGATTGATGCCCATGGGAATTTCCTCGTTGTTTCGTGGAGGTGCACCGGAAGAACCACCGCACCCGCCCGGCGCATCGGCTGGGGGCTGCGAACTTCGATGGTTTTTTGCTGCACTGCATCCATATCGGTGCGAATTGGCCAGCTTCAAGTGCGGCGCATCATAATTAAACTACCGTTTTCGTCCGTAAAAAGCATCAAGATCCATAGTTTAGATGTAAGTGCATGGTTGCGTTGCACAATCTCGTATCAGCCGCGACGATTCCGGAGCTGATGGTCCTGGTCCGTCTCATTCGTCACGAAAACCTTCGATCGATCGGCCTGCGCCGGCCTGGAAGCGGCGGGATCGGCCTGGGAGGGGAGCCCGGCCGTGCGTCCCATCTTCCGGTCGAGGGCGAGCAGGACCGGGGTGACCATGATGCCGTGCATCAGGATGGAGATCAGCATCGTCAGGCCGGCCGTCGCCCAGAGCAGGTCCGTTTGCTCGAACGGGGCATGGCCGATGGCGAAGGACAGGTAGTAGACCGTGCCCAGCCCGCGGATTCCGAAGAAGCTGACGACCGCCCGCTCCTCGCTGCGTCGGGCGCTGCCCAGCAGGCTGATCCAGCCGCTCAGCGGACGGACGACCAGGAGCGCCAGCAGGGCGAACGCGACGGCCGGCCAGGTCAGGGCGTGCAGGAGCCCCCCGCCGACGAGGACGGCGCCGAACCCGACCAGCAGCACCATCATCAGGATGCGCTCAAGTTCCTCGGCATAGTCGTGCATCGTGCGGTGGTAGTCGTGCCCCCGGTTCGAGGCACGAAGGGCGAGGGCGGCGGCGAACACGCCGATGAAGCCGTAGCCGTCGACTGCCTGGACGCCGCCATAGGCGATGCAGGTGATGCCGAGCGCCACGAAGCCGTCGCCGGTGCGGGACAGCTTCGAGACGTTCGGAAGATGGAAGGTCAGCCAGCCGAGCCCCCGGCCGATGACTGCGCCGAGCACGAAGCCGACGACGATCTTCCACACCACGTCGACCGCCAGCCAATGCGACCAGGACAGGCCGGCGAGGCCTCCGGTTCCCGCCATGGCGATGGCGAGGTTCACGAACGGAAAGGCAAGCCCGTCGTTGAGGCCCGCCTCGGAGGTCAGTGCGAAGCGCGGCTCGTCCTCGTGCTCTTCGGCAGGGTGACCCACCTGAACGTCCGAGGCGAGCACCGGATCGGTCGGGGCCAGCGACGAGGCGAGGAGCAGGGCCGCGGCGCCTCCGAGCCCGAGCAGGGCCGATCCCAGGAGAGCGAGCGCCAGGATGGTGAGAGGCATGCCGACCGCGAGCAGGCGCCATGTCACGGCCCAGCGCTTCCAGCCGATCATGCGGTCGATCTTCAGGCCGGCGCCCATCAGCGAGATGACCACCACGGCCTCGGTGGCGTGCTCGATGAGCTTGAGGTGCAGGCTCGGATGGGGCGTCAGGTCGTAGAGCGTCGGAACGGCCGACAGGGCGGCACCGATGCCGACACAGCAGATGGGGAGCGAGAGAGGCAACCGGCGCAGCACCATCGGCAGCCACGCCGTCAGCAGCACCATGACGCCGAACCCGGCGACGACGACGATGTAGATGTCCATTGGTAGCCGAACGACGTCCTCTGTCGCCTCGTTCCTGGTCGCGTCGTCTCTGCGACTTTGAGAGCATCGGTGATCAGGTGGCCCTGCCGGCCGCGGAACAAGGCCTGGCCCTAGAAGGGATCGCGCGCCAGATGGTCCTGAACGAGGGCGGCCAGTCCGTCGAAGCCCTTGCGCATGTCAGTGTGCCCGGTGGCCAGCCAGACGCCCGAGCCGGACGGGACGGGGATCATCGACCGAGCAGCGCGGCGATCGCGCCCTGAGGAGCGTCAGGTCCGCCCCGGTTGCGGCCCGCACCCGATGCCCGCCGGCCAACTCGATCTCGACCAGACCCGACCCGGCCGGCACGTCGGCTGTCGCCGTAGCTGGAGGTGGCAGGGCGAGCGGGATGTAGTTCGATGGGGCAGCCGCAGCCGAGGTCCGGTGCTCGGCCAGCACGACGCGCCGCCATCGGAACAGCAAGCTGGAGTGCAGACCGTGCCGGCGGTCTACCTCCGAGGCGGTCGTGCCCGGATCGTCCGCCTCAGCCAGGATGGCGCGCTTCTGCTCGGGCGACCAGACTTGGCACGTGCCCGCGACAACGACACGAGGAGAGTTATTCATAGGTCCAGAGACAAGGCCGATACAACGCCATCTGACGTCAGACATTGTATCAAAAGAAAGTTACTACAGGCACAAGGCAGCCGCCACCGAGAGCTTACCTTGAAGGCTATCGCTAAATTCTGGATATGCGGCGCCGATCGTGTCCCAGGGCGTGGTGTAGCTGGGTGTGGTCCACCACGATGACCGGCCGGGCCGGACTGGTCAGACTGCGAGGTTTGGCAGGCTGACGAGTGGATCATCGCCGATTGGGGCGATGCTTTCCAGGGTCATGTATCGGCAACGCTGCACGGCCCACTCGTCGTTTTGCTCCAGCAGGATCGCGCCGACGAGCCGGCGGATCGAGGGCTCGTCGGGGAAGATGCCGACGACCTCGGTGCGGCGCTTGATCTCGCCGTTGAGGCGCTCCAACGGGTTGGTCGAGTGCAGCTTGGCACGATGGGCGGCAGGGAAGCCCATGGAGGCCAGGACGTCGGTCTCGGCCGTGTCCATGAGGGCTGCCAACTTCGGGACCTTGGGCCGGAGTTGATCGGCCACCCGCCGCCATTGCTGGCGGGCCGCTTCGGCGTCCTCCTGGGCGAAGGCGGTGGCGATGAAGGCCGAGACGACGCGCCGGCCCGAGCGGCCGGCATGGGCCAGGACGTTGCGCATGAAGTGCACCCGGCATCTCTGCCAGGAGGCTGTCATCACCTTGGCGACCGAGGCCTTGATGCCCTCGTGCGCGTCGGAGATCACCAGCTTGACCCCGCGCAGGCCGCGCCGGGCCAACTTGCGCAGGAACTCGGTCCAGAAGGTCTCGGCCTCGGACGGACCGATGTCGAGCCCCAACACCTCGCGCCGCCCATCCGTGTTGACGCCCACGGCCACGATGACGGCGACCGAGACGATACGGTGGTTCTGGCGCACCTTCACGTAGGTCGCATCGATCCAGAGATAGGGCCACTCGCCCTCGATCGGCCTCTCCAGGAAGGCGTTCACCCGCTCGTCGATCTCCTGGCACAGCCGGCTGACCTGGCTCTTGGAGATGCCCGTCCCGCCCAAGGCCTGGACCAGATCGTCGACCGCGCGGGTCGAGATGCCCTGGATGTAGGCCTCCTGGATCACCGCCGTGAGTGCCTTCTCGGTCATCCGGCGCGGTTCCAGGAAGCTCGGAAAGTAGCTGCCCTTCCTCAACTTCGGGATGCGCAGCTCGACCGTGCCGGCCCGCGTCTGCCAGTCCCGGTCACGGTACCCGTTGCGCTGCGCCAGTCGCTCCGGGGTCTTCTCGCCGTGGGCCGCGCCGGTCAGGCCGCCCACCTCCAGTTCCATCAGGCGCTGCGCGGCAAAGCCGATCATCTCGCGCAGCACGTCCGCGTCCGCACTCTTCTCAGCCAGCGCCCGCAGGCTCATAACGGCATCGGTCATCGGGGGTCTCCCGGGTTCGGGGTTGGTGGCTCACAACCCGATCCTAACCCGTCACCGCCGATGGCCACCCCCGCGAGAGATCCCGCCTGCTACAGCGCTGTGGAGGGCGCGCAGGCGGGCTCTCCCGCTTCCGTTCAGCTACACCACTCCAAGGGACACGACCTGCGGCGCCTTCAATCGCGACTGCCAAGTTGCCGCATGAGCGACCTAAATGGGGTCAAGCAAACATCGCTCAATGAAATCCGCACTAGTCCGCAGTCACCGCGCCTATGTCCGTTCTCGAGATCGAACCAGACCTTCGAAGTTCGCGAGATTGATGTCGGCATGTGGCGCAGAGCCGAACGGACCGAGGTGTGGCCTCCGACATCATGCGGGTGGTTCGGTCGACGCCGCCGAAGAACTGCGCAGGATCCATGCCCCTGCTTCGCCGCAACATCGTCATGGCCTTGTGGGTGGCGGCTGGATACCTGCCAGGGCAGGGGAGGGGGCCGATGACGATGAGGGGGTCCGGTAGACAGTGACCCTATGCAGACCTGGCGGCTGGCCTGATGAGACGTCTGCTCCGAGCGGAGAAGCGGACCTCCCCGGGGCGGTCACGACATCAGCAGGTACGGGCACATTAGCGACCTCGTAGCGCTCATCCGAAGGACGTGCGAGGTTCTTGGTGCCCGCACGACCGTTCAAGTCGGACAAGCCCATTCGGTCCTTCAGTCGCGTGAAGTTCCGTCGAGCACCCATGGGCTCTCATCGCGCGTGTACCGCCGTCGCCGAGACATACCGCCATTTCTCGGCGGAGGTCGCTCGCGTATGGCGCGGCGCCTGAGTGCCCGCCAGGCGAGGCGGCCTTATCGGGTCGCCCCGTCTCTCCAGCGAAGGACCTCGATCAGGCTTCGCATCGCCGGGCTAACTTGCCGGTCCGGGTAGTAGAGGTGGCAGCCAGGGAACGGTGGGCACCAAGAATCGAGTACCTGAACCAGCCGGCCGGCCGCGATGTCGTCGGCGAACTCGTCCTCCAGCATGTAGCCGAGCCCGGCCGCGGCCCTGACGGCGGCCGCCGCGAGGTTCCCGTCGTTCACGATCAACTGCCCGCTGGCGCGGACCCGAACCTCCCGGCTGTCGCGGGCGAACTCCCACGGCAGCAAGCCACCTCTGCCGACCAGGCGGTAGTTCACGCAGCGATGCACCTCCAAGTCGGCCGGCGTGTCCGGTCGCGGGTGGCGCGCGAAGTAGTCCGGGGTCCCGACCACAACCGTGCGCAGGTCGGGCCCGACGCGCACCGCGACCATGTCCCGCTCGACCGTTTCGCCGAACCGGATGCCGGCGTCGAACCCCGCCGCCACGATGTCGGTCAGCCGGTCGTCAACGATCACCTCCACCGAGACGGCCGGGTGGTCGATGAGGAAGCGGGGCAGCCTCGGTTGGAGGATGGTCCGGGCGGCGTAGGGGAACGTCGTCAGGCGCAAGCTGCCCGACGGCTCGCCCCGCCAGTCGGCCAGCGCGTCGAGGCCCCGGGCAACCTCATCGAGGGCGGGGGCGACGGAGCGCAGCAGCCGCTCGCCGGCAGGGGTCGGGGCGACGCTGCGCGTGGTGCGGGCGAGAAGCCGCACACCGTATCGCTCCTCCAGTGCCCGCACGGTGTGGCTGAGGGCGGAGGCCGACAGTCCCATCTCGGCCGCCGCCCGGGTGAAGCTGCGATGGCGCGCCACCGCCGCGAAGGCCGCCAAATCGTCGAGTGTGCCGCGTCGCATTCCTGAGCCATGCTCATAAGCCCTTGCCGAGTATAGCGGCTAATCGCGGCGCCGGTCGCGGATTACCTCTCGCGCTTCAACAGAGAGGCGCGACGATGGACCTGACGCAGTATCGGACCGTGGGACGCTCGGGCTTGGCGGTGAGTCCGCTCGCCCTCGGCACCATGACCTTCGGCGCGGGCCGGTGGGGCTGCGACGCGACCGCTGCGGGCGCGAT
>NZ_JBEXZS010000110.1:0-24736 GCF_040593685.1 Methylobacterium sp. EM32
GCCCCGGCCCGCCCCCTCGCTGGTGCCGCCGACGAGCCTGACGGGCGCCCGCATCGCGCTGATCGAGAACGACAAGGCCGCGCTCGAGGCCCTGGCCCGGCTCTTCCACGGCTGGGACGCCAATGCCTTCGCGGCCCGCGACCATCTCAGCCTGGTGCGGCTCTTGGGCACGACCTGGAGCCCCGACGTCGTCGTCGCCGACTTCCACCTCGACGGCGGCGCCTGCGGCCTCGACACCGTGGAATGGCTGCGCTCCGTCCACGGCCACGACATCCCGGCGGTGATCACCACCGCCGACCACTCGTCCGAGGTCGAGGCGCGGGTGCGGGCGGCGCGCTGCGAACTGGTGCACAAGCCGCTGAAGCCGGCGCAGCTGCGCGCGCTCCTCGCCCATCTGCTGAGCCGCGGCTGAGCCCGCGCGGCCCGGCAGTGATTGTTTCTCAAGTATTTCTGAAGACATTCGAGGCATAAATACGCTATGCTGAGCGGTGCGCGGACTATTGTCCTCGTGGCGCCTTAGGCCTAATGAGCTATGCTAAGTGTTTCCATTTTGTTTCTGGCCTGATTTTCGCTCGAATGGACTAATCATAATGAGAAATAGACGGTTGCGCACGCGCAACATACTGCACGAATAAGAGATCGATGCCGCCAGGGCGGATTTATTGCCTGCTCGTTTGTGGCATCTCTCCGGAATGCGGGGAGGTCCAGCGTGGCACGGATATTACTGACGGGCGCAACCGGCTTTCTGGGCGGCGCCGTCCTTCACCAGGCCCTGAGCCGGCGCGACGGTGCCGAGTGGGTCTGCCTCGTGCGCTGTGCCGACGCGGAGCAGGGCTACCAGAGGATCGCGGCGCGGCTCTCCCGCTTCACCGATCTCTTCACGGCCCGTCGCCTCGCCCGGCAGGTGACGGTCGTGCCGGGGGATTTCACCCGCGCGGACCAGGATGCCGACCCGCGGCTCGACGACGTGACGCACGTCCTCCATCTCGCCGCCGACACGTCCTACCGCGGTGAGGAGCGGGTCTTCCGCACCAATCACCTCGGCACCCTGGCGCTCGCCCGGCGCGCCCGCCTCATGCCGAAGCTCCGGCGCTTCCTGCATGTCGGCACCGCCATGAGTTGCGGCGCCGACGCGCCCACCCTGGTGCGCGAGGCGCCGCCGCGCCCGGAGGACCGCCACCTCGTCGCCTACACGGCCTCGAAGGCCGCGGCCGAGACGTCCCTCGCGGCCGAGTTCACCGACCTGCCGCTCGTCGTGGCACGGCCCTCGATCGTCGTCGGTCATTCGACCCTCGGGGCCGGCCCCAGCTCGAGCATCCTCTGGCTGGTCCGCGCCGCCGACCGGCTCCGCCTCCTGCCGACGGAGACCCGCACCGGCATCGACATCGTGCCGGTGGACTGGGCCGCCGCTTCCCTGCTCGGGCTGCTGCAGAAGCCCGATCTCGCGCACGACCTCTACCATGTCTCCGCCGGCGAGGGATCGCTGACCCGCTGGCCGGATCTCTTCCGGGCCTTCGAGACTGCCGACCCGGAGGGCGGCCCGCGCCTCGTCGATCGGTTCGACTTCGCCGACCGCGCGGCGCTTCGCGAGCGCTTCGCCGCGACCTTCGGGCTCGACACGGCCCTGAAGCACGCGATGCTGCGCGCCACCCGGGCCTATTACATGTTCTGCGCCCTGGACTTCACCTTCGCGAACGACCGGCTCCTCGCCGAGGGCATCGCGGCGCCGCCCTCCCTGCCGGACTATCTCGGGGCCTGCCTGGCGAATTCCACCGACATCGTCGAGCAGTTCGTCGACGACCTCGAGATGTTCACGGCTTCCGCGGCGGCCGAGCCGCTGCCGCTCACGGCGACCGCATGACCCCCTATCTCACGCTCGCGGTCGCCATCCTGGCGGAGATCACCGCCACCCTGTCGCTCAAGGCCGCCGACGGGCTCACCCGCCCCGGGCCGACCGTCCTGGTCGCCCTCGGCTACGGCACCGCCCTGTGGCTGATGTCGGGCAGCATGGACATGCTGCCGATCGGGATCGTCTACGCGATCTGGGCCGGGGTGGGCATGGTCGGCGCGGCGCTCGGCGGCGCCGTCCTGTTCGGCGAGCCGGTGACCCCGCTGATGATCCTCGGCATCGGGGTCATCGCGGTCGGCGTCGGCATCCTGGCGGCGGCGCAGGCTCACGCCTGATACCACCGGCCCAAGATGCTGACGCATCGATTTGATCCCGGGCGGGCCCGCGATCGACGGGGCCGTTGAACCATCTCGAATTTTCGACACCAAGCCGGAGGCTTGGCGAAAACTCGAGAACGGAACCACAGGTCGTTTCCAACGACCGTTGGTATGAGGGCGGCTCACCGCTCCAGGAGCGGCGCCTCCTGGCGCGCCTGCCAGCCGTGGCGCACCAGTTCCGGGTCAGCATGCTCCTCGGCCGGGTAGCCGACGCACAGATAGGCGACCAGCCGCCAGTCCGGCGGCACGGCGAGGGCGGCCGCGACCTCTTCGGGGCACAGGATCGAGACCCAGCCGACCCCGAGTCCGCGGATCCGCGCCGCGAGCCAGAAGGTGTGCACCGCCGTCACCGCGGAATAGCGCAGCATCTCCGGCATGGTGGCCCGGCCGAGCCCATGGCCGGCCCCGGTCCCCTCGTCGCAGAACACCGCGAGATGCAAAGGCGCCTCGCGCAGGCCCGCGAGCTTGAGGCTGCGATAGGCCGCGGCCCGCTCATCGGCGTAGGTCGCTGCGGCAGCCTCGTTGCAGCGGGAAAAACTCGCCGTCACCGCCGCGCGCCGGGCGGGATCCGAGACCCGCACGAAGCGCCAGGGCTGGCTGTTGCCGACCGAGGGGCTGAGGCAGGCGAGCGCCAGGCACTCCCGGACAGCGTCCTCCGGTACCGGATCGGGGCGGAAGCGCCGCACGTCGCGACGCCAGGCGACCAGCTCCGCGAAGCGGGCGCGAAACTCGGCCCCGAATTCCGGCGCCGAGGTCATCGCCGGGCCAGATCCCCGAGCAGGCTCGCTGCCACCGAGACTTTCGATACCGTGAGGCCAGAGGCGGCGATGGCCGCGACCGCGGTGCGGATGCGGGCGAGCGAGGCGCCGCGGGCCTGGCCCCACACCTCGACCGCGGCCGCCCCTTCCGCCTCGAACGCCGCGGCCTCGGCGGTGAGCGCCCGGTGGGCCGAGGCGATGCCGGCGACCGCCCGCTCCAGGGCAATGCGGTCGAAGGTGTCGGCCACCGGCACCGCCCGGGCGGCGGCCGAGAGGGCGTTGAGGCGGAAGAGGTCGGCGATCGCGAAGTGGGTCGCGGCGATCGCCGCCGGCGGGCGCCCGGTCGCCTCGGCGACCTGGACGATGTCGGGCGCGGCGCCGAGCTCGCTCAGGGCCGCGAGGCGGGAGGCCAGGGCCTCCGGCACGCCGTGGTCGACGAGCGTCCGGATGCGCCGGGCCAGCGCCTCGGCGGCGGTCGGCGGCAGGGCGCCCGGCAGGGCCTCCGAGACCGCCGCGATGCCGTCGCGGTAGCGCTGCACCGCCGCCTCGATGTTGCCGGGCACGGCCTCGTTGTTGCGGATGAACCAGACCATGCGCTGGCGCAGGAGGTCCTGCAATTCGGCGTAGAGGGCGAGCTGCTGGTCGCCGCCGATCGCGCCGTCGAGCCCGTCCACCGCCTTGTTGAGGTCGATCAGCCCGAAGGCGTCGCGGGTCACCGCGTAGGCCGCGGCGATGGACGGGGCCTCGGCGCCGGTCTCGTCGGCCAGCCGGCTGACGATGGTCGGCCCGCCGCGATTGACGATGGCGTTGGCGAGGCTCGTGGCGATGATCTCCCGGCGCAGGCGGTGGCCCTGCACCGCGTCGGGGTAGCGCGCGACCAGCACCGGCGGGAATGAGCGCTCCAGCTCGCGGGCGAGGTAGGGATCGTCCGGCACCGCGCTGTCGAGGAGCGCGTCCTTGAGGGCGAGCTTGGCGTAGGCGAGCAGCACCGCCAGTTCCGGCCGGGTCAGGCCCTCAGCCCCCTGCGCCCGCTCGGCGAGGCTTGCGTCCGAGGGCAGGAACTCGACGCCGCGGTCGAGGCGGTGATCGGCCTCCAGGCTCTGCATCAGCCGGGCGGCGAAGCCCGTCTCGGTCGCGGCCGAGCGCTGGGCGAGGGAGAGGGCCAGCGTCTGGAGCTGGTTGTTGCGCAGCACCAGGTCGGCCACCGCCTCGGTCATGCCGGAGAGAAGGGCGTTGCGGCTCTCCGGGCTCAGGCGGCCGTCGCGCTCGGGCGTCGCCAGCGCGATCTTGATGTTGACCTCGACGTCCGAGGTATTGACGCCGGCCGAGTTGTCGATCGCGTCGGTGTTGAGGCGCACGCCGCGGCGGGCGGCCTCGATCCGGCCGCGCTGGGTCAGGCCGAGATTCGCGCCCTCGCCGACGACCCGGGCGCGCAGCTCGGAGCCGGTGATGCGGATCGCGTCGTTCGCCCGGTCGCCGGCCTCGTCGTCGCTCTCGGAGGTGGCGCGCACGTAGGTGCCGATGCCGCCGAACCACAGGAGGTCGACCGGCGCCCGCAGGATCGCCTGCATCACCTCGGCCGGCGTCGCCTCCGCCCGGTCGAGGCCGAGGCGGGCCCGGATCTGGGGAGAGAGCGGCACGGTCTTGGCCTGGCGCGAGAATACCCCGCCGCCTGAAGAGATCTTCGACCGGTCGTAATCCGCCCAGGACGAGCGCGGCAGGTCGAACAGGCGCTTGCGCTCGGCGAAGGCCGCGGCAGCGTCGGGATCGGGGTCGAGGAAGATGTCGCGGTGGTCGAAGGCGGCGATCAGCTTCAGGCAGCGCGACAGCAGCATGCCGTTGCCGAACACGTCGCCCGACATGTCGCCGACGCCCGCCACCGTCACCGGCTCGGCCTGGATGTCGACATCGACCTCGCGGAAGTGGCGCTTGACCGCCTCCCAGGCGCCGCGGGCGGTGATACCCATCTGCTTGTGGTCGTAGCCCTGGCTGCCGCCCGACGCGAAGGCGTCGCCGAGCCAGTGATGCGCCTCGAGCGAGAGGGCATTGGCGACGTCCGAGAAGGTGGCCGTGCCCTTGTCGGCGGCGACCACCAGGTAGGCGTCGTCGTCGTCGTGCCGCACGGTGGCGGGCGGCGGCAGGATCTTGCCGTCGACGATGTTGTCGGTGAGCGAGAGCAGCGTCCGGATGAAGATCCGGTAGCTCTCGGTGCCCTCCTGCATCCAGGCCTGGCGGTCGGAGGCCGGCGGCAGGCGCTTGGGGAAGAAGCCGCCCTTGGCGCCGACCGGCACGATCACGGCGTTCTTGACCTGCTGCGCCTTGACGAGGCCGAGCACCTCGGTGCGGAAATCCTCCGGCCGGTCCGACCAGCGCAGGCCCCCGCGGGCGATGTAGCCGAAGCGCAGGTGCACGCCCTCGACGCGGGGGGAGTAGACGAAGATCTCGAACAGCGGCCGGGGCAGCGGCATCCCGTCGACCCGCGCGCAGCGGAACTTGAACGCGATCGTCTCAGGCGGCAGCCCGTTGCGGCCGATCTGGAAGAAGTTCGTGCGCTGCGCCGCCTCCACGAGATTGACGAAGCGGCGCAGGATCCGGTCCTCGTCGAGGCTGGTGACCCCTGCGAGGTCGGCCTCGATCTCGGCCCGCACGCCCTCTTGCGCCGCCGCGCGGTCGCCGTCGCGGCGGGGGTCGAAGCGGGCGTAGAACAGGGCGACCAGGCGCCGGGCGAGGCCCGGGTGGCGCGCCAGCGTCGCCGCTAGGTAGTCCTGGCCGTAGCGGATGCGCAGCTGGCGCAGGTAGCGCCCGAGCGCCCGGACCAGGGCGACGTCGCGCCAGCCGAGCCCGGCCTCCAGCACCAGGCGGTTATAGGCATCCGACTCGGCGAGGTCGCGGGCAAGCGCGAGCAGGGCCGCCTCGACCGGGCCTTCCACCGCCGCGACATCGATCGCGCCGCCGCCGGCGCGCTCCAGCACCATGTCGTGCAGCCAGACCCGGGCGCCGGTCCCCTCCGGCTTGAGGCGGTAGGAGCGCTCGTCGATGACCCGGAAGCCGAGATTCTCCAGGACCGGAACCCGCTCGGAGAGCGGCAGGGCGGTCCCGCGGGAGAACACCTTGAGGCCGATTCGCGTGTCGAGATCGCCGGGGCGCCGGAAGAGGTCGACCGCCCGGGGCTGGCCTTCCGAGATCCGTTCCAGGATCGCGATGTCCGGCAGCGCCTGGGCGCCGGCATACATCTCGCGGTAGCCAGCCGGGAAGGCGTCGGCATAGACCGCGGCGAGCCCCCGCGCATCGCCGCCGCGGGTCTCGGCCAGCGCCTCGCGCAGGGAATCGGCCCAGGTGCGGGACAGCGCGACGATGCCGGCCTCGAGTTTTTCGGCGTCGATCTCGTCGGGCGGCGCGCCCGGCGTCGCCACGATGACGTGGAGGCGGGCGAGCGGCCCTTCCGGATAGTCCGGCGCGATGGTCGAGAGCCGTCCGCCGAGCTGCTCGGCGAGGTAGGCGCCGATCCGGGCCTGGAGCCGTGCGTCGGTGCGGTCCTTCGGCAGGTAGGCGATCAGCGAGACGAAGCGGCCGAACTTGTCGGGCCGCGCCAGCACCCGCACCCGCGGGCGGTCGGCGAGGGAGACGATGGCCAGCGCGAAGCGCAGGAGCAGGCCGGGCTCGATCTGGAACAGGTCGTCGCGCGGATAGGTCTCGAGCACGTGGACGAGAGAGCGCCCGGCATGGCTCGTCGGGTCGAGCCCGGCACGGCTGAGCACCGCCGCCACCTTGCGGCGCAGGTACGGCACCTCCTCGGCCCGGCTCGCATAGGCGCTGCCGGTGAACAGGCCGACGAGGCGCAACTCGCCCGAGAGCCGCCCGTCGCTCGAGAACAGCTTGATCGCCACGAGGTCGAGATGGGCCTGCCGGCGCACCCGCGAGCGCAGGCTCGCCTTGGTCACCATCAGCGCCTCCGGCCCTTCCAGGAAGGCGCGGATCTCCGGCGTCACCGCCACCATGGCGTCGCCGCGGCGCAGGACCTCGACGGCGGGATCGCGCAGGAGGCCGAGGCCGCTGCCCTTGACGCCGGCATGGTCGGCCCCGCCCGCGTCGCGGTATTCCCGCAGGCCGAGCAGCACGAAATGCCCGTCGCGCAGCCAGTCGAGGAAGGCGCGGGCCTCCGCCCGCTCCTCCGGCGCGAGGGGGGAGGGCGCGTCAGTGTAAGCCGCCGCCGCCTCGGCCAGGCGCTCGACCATGGCGGTGTGGTCGGCCGCCGTGACGGCGACGTCGGCGTAGATCCGGGCGAGGCCGGCGGCGAGCGTCGCGCGGGCGGCCTCGTCGTCGATGCGGTCGAGATGGATGTGGATGAAGCTCTCGCGCGCGAGATCTCCTGTCATCTCCTGTGCCGTGGTCTCGCCGACGACCCGCACCAGGGCGCCCTCCGCGTCGCGCTCGACGCCGAGGATCGGGTGGGCGACGAGGCGGGGCTGGTAGCCGCGGGCGACGAGCTCGGCGAGCGTCGAATCGAGCAGGAACGGCCGGTTGGCGTTGACCGCCTCCAGCACCGTGAGGTCGCGCCGGCGCCCACCCAGCTCCACCTCGATGTCGGAGAGGCGCACCGCGCTGATCGTGCGGCCGGGCCGGGCTGCCGCGAGATGCGCTCTCGCGGCGAGGGCCAGGTCGGCCAGGGCCTCGGGCGGGTAGGCGGTCAGGTCCTCCGGCGCGACGCGGCCGAAGAGGTCGCGGACGAAGCCGCCGGGTCCCCCCCTGTCCTCGGCGACAGCCGCCGCGGCGGCGATCAGGTCGGTGCGGCTGGCCTTCGCTTCGGGGGTCGCGGTCGCGGTCGAGGGTTCCACGTCAGCTCGTCCTCTGCCGAGGTTGATGCCCGGAGCGGTGGCACAGCGTCGCGACCCCCGCAACCCCGGCCTCGCCTGCGCCGGGCAAACTGCCTATAGAGGAGGCACGATGACGGGGAGAGCACGGGCATGAGCGGCGGCAGGAAGAAGGCGGGCGCGAAGCCCGAGGTCGGCGAGCGGCCGGCGCCGCAGGAGACCGAGGGCACCGTGATGGCCCTCGACCTGCCCCCGTCGCCCGACCTGTCGCCGGAGATGCGGGCGTATTTCGACAAGTGTCGCGAGAAGATCGGCTTCGTGCCGAATGTGCTGCTCGCCTACGCCCACGACAGCGCCAAGCTCGAGGCCTTCGCCGCGCTCTACAATGACCTGATGCTGGCGCCTTCGGGCCTGTCGAAGCTGGAGCGCGAGATGATCGCGGTGGCGGTGTCGAGCGTGAACCGGTGCTACTACTGCCTCACCGCGCACGGCGCTGCGGTGCGCAGCCTCTCGGGCGATCCGGTGCTGGGCGAGATGATGGCGATGAACTACCGCGCCGCCGACCTCTCGCACCGCCACCGCGCCATGCTCGATTTCGCGGTGGCGCTGTCCGAGGCGCCCTGGACCATCGAGGAGGAGGATCGCGAGGCGCTGCGCGATGCCGGCTTCTCGGAGCGCGACCTGTGGGACATCTCGGCGGTGGCGAGCTTCTTCAACATGTCGAACCGCATGGCCTCGGCCGTCGACATGCGCCCGAACCGTTCCTACCACGGCGAGGCGCGGAGCCTGCCCGGCCCGGACGAGGCCTGACCCGGTCGCCGCATTGTCGGCGTAGCGCGCCCGGCCATGACGTGAAGTGGCCGGGCGCGGGTCGCCGATAGCCGGACAACTCGGGGGGAGGGGGCATCCCGCTGGCCGCCCCCGGGACGGGACGGCCATCACGCCGCGAAGGGAATCTGTCTTGCCCAACGCGTGCATGACCCGGACACGGACACCCACATCGGAGCGGTCGTGACAGGTCGATCAGGAGAACTCGAATGGGGGGGTCTCGGCGCGATCAGCACCCGAAGAGACAGGATCCTGCTGCGAGGATCCGGCCATCCCGCACGGAGGCAGGATGGTGCGGCCGAGAGGACTCGAACCTCCACTGGTTGCCCAACTAGCACCTCAAGCTAGCGCGTCTACCAATTCCGCCACGGCCGCGGAGCGTGCTGAACATCAAAAACGGTCCAGCCGAAGTAAAAAATCTTACAATAAGGATCGTCGGAACCACGAAGTGGCTCGACGCATCGGCAACCTTGCCCGGCTCGCAGTCTCGACGAGGATCGAGCCGCTCACGCCGAACCCGGTTCCCATCCCGTCCTGCTGCGGTCGGAGACCTTGCAGGATGGATGGTGCGGCCGAGAGGACTCGAACCTCCACTGGTTGCCCAACTAGCACCTCAAGCTAGCGCGTCTACCAATTCCGCCACGGCCGCGGAGTGCTTGATTGTCGCCGGAACCGGCGGGGCGGGGGTGAGACCCGTCCGAAGCGAGGCTGCGAATACCAGTCCCCTCCGGGGGACGCAAGCGCCGCGATGCGGATCCGGCGAACATTCTCGCCTCAGAGGGCGTCCGACAGGGCGGCGAGCAGGCCGGCGCTGCCGTCGCCGATGCGGACGCCCGGCTCCTGCACCACCTCGGCCTTGCGGATCAGCTCGGTGACCTCCACGGAGATGCGGTTGCCGGTGACCACGATCTGCCCGCGGGCGATCGGGTGGTTGTTGGCGAGGATCTCGACCATATCGGAGTCGGTGGAGTCGAGCTCGATCACCGCGCCGCGGCCCATGCGCAGCAGCATGTGGATCGGCATCCGGGTCCGGCCGAGCACGACAGCGAGATCCACCTTGAGAATGTCGAGTACCGGCAACGGACGCACCCACCCTGACGACGAGACGATGCGACAACAATCCGATCTTATGGTGAAGCCTTGGTAAACGACCGGCTCGCCACCGCCCCGGACAGCCTCCTGCCCGCCCCCGGCAGCCCCCCCGTCGAGTGGGTGGTCCGCGACGCGCTCCTCGACTACCGCGAGGCGGAAGCCGCGATGGAGGCGCGGGCCGCCGCCATCGTCGAGGGCCGCGCCCTGGAGCGCGTCTGGCTCGTCGAGCACCCGCCGCTCTACACCGCCGGCACCTCCGCCAAGGCGGCCGACCTCGTGGCGCCGGAGCGCTTCCCGGTCCACCGCACGGGAAGGGGCGGGCAATACACCTATCACGGCCCCGGCCAGCGGGTGGCCTACGTGATGCTCGACCTCAACCGGCGCCGGCCGGACCTGCGCGCCTACGTGGCCGCCCTGGAGGCCTGGCTGATCGCGACCCTGGAGGACTTCACGGTGCGCGGCGAGCGGCGGGAGGACCGGGTCGGCGTCTGGGTGCGGCGGCCGGAGAAGGGACCGGGCGTCGAGGACAAGATCGCGGCGATCGGCATCCGGGTGCGGCGCTGGGCGACGTTCCACGGCATCAGCCTCAACGTCGAGCCGGACCTGTCGCACTTCTCCGGCATCGTGCCCTGCGGCGTGCGCGAGCACGGCGTCACCAGCCTGGTCGATCTCGGCCGGCCTGTGACGATGCCGGAGGTCGACGCGGTGCTGCGGGGGCGGTTCGAGGCGATCTTCGGACCCACGGTGCTGGTCGACGACGATGGGCGGGCTTAAGCCGGACAGAAGCGGGTCCCGCGGTTTCCACCCCGCCCGGACTTGCTCTAGAGTGGCGACGATGACCGCGGCGACGGCCCGGCCGCCTCGATCGGCGCCCGGTCGCGCTGCAGCCGGGCGCGGCTCCAGGTCCTTGATTGTGCTGCATCGTCCGGCGAACCCGTGACCGGTTCGTCGGATGATGTTCTCGGCGGGCGGCCCCGGCCCGCGCATCACGGAGGTCCGCCCGTGCCGGATGTCCCCGCGCCAGTGCCGGCCGCCGAGGCGCCGGGGGAGGCCGGGATGCTGCGTGCCGCGCTTCTCGACGTTCTCGCGGCCGCCCCCCTGCCGTCCCTGCTGGTCGCGCCCGGCTCCATGGGCGAGGTGCGCTTCGCCAACCCGGCCGCCCTTGCGCTCCTCGGGGAAGCGCCTTCCGGCCTCGCCATTCTGGGTGCCGAGCCCGAGGCCGAGGCGGCCTTGCGTGGGCTCCTCGGCTCCGGCGCCCCGGGCAGCGCCGAGGTGCTGCTGCGCCGGCGCGACGGGGCGACGCTCTGGGGGCTCGTCCACCTCTCGCCGCTCCCGCGCCCGGACTCGCTGCTTCTGGTGCAGGTGGTCGAGACCTCGCGCCGCCGCGACCTGGAGGCGGCGCTCGGCCTCGCGCAGAGGCGCGAGGCGCTCGGCCAGCTTACCAACGGCGTCGCGCACGAGTTCAACAACCTCCTGCAGATCCTGGTCGGCTACGTCGACGGCCTGCGCCGGCGCCTCGGCGAGCATCCGGATGCCTTCGTGCAGCGGGCGCTCAGCCGCTCCACCGACGCTGCCGAGCGCGCCTCGATGCTCACCCGCCACCTCCTGGCCTTCTCGCGCCGGCACCGGCCGGAGCCGCGGCCGGTCGACCTCAACGGGCTGCTGCACGAGCACCGGGACCGGACCGCGAGCCTGCTGGGAGGGAGGATTGGCCTCGACCTCGACCTCGCCGAGGACCTGTGGATCGCTTGCATCGACCCGGTCCAGACCGAGCTGATCCTGCAGATCCTGCTGCGCAACGCCGCCGAGGCGATGCCGGCGGGCGGGCGCGTCACGATCGAGACCCGCAACCACGGCGGCGAGGGCGTGGCCGCCGACGGGGCCGCCGGGCGCCACGTCGCGCTCACGGTGGCGGATACCGGCGCCGGCATGCCGCCGGAGGTGCTGGCCCGGGCGCTGGAGCCGTTCTTCACCACCCGCGAGCCCGGCCGCGGCACCGGCCTCGCCATCCTCAACGCCCTGGTCAAGCGGCAGAACGGCGCCGTCGCCTTGCGCAGCAGCCCCGGCGAGGGGACGGTGGTGCGCCTCACCTTCCCGGCCGCCGAGACCCCGCGGCCGCGGTCGCAACGAAGTGCCGCCGGTCGCTAATCCCTGTCATCTCAAAAATTTATCGCTTGGCAGATCTGACACGGATCGGCGACTCTTCATCGGGTGTAGTTGCGAACAGGGTGGCATTCCGCACGATGCCTCCCTTCTACTGCGCCACCCGCGCCCCCATATGCATGGCAGGGGGCGGGACGCCCCTCACTGGTGATGGCACGAGGCGATACGAACCGATGATGACCACCTTCTCCCGCGGCCGCCGGACGGCGGTGGCCTTCGGCCTGGCGGCCCTGATGGCCGTGGCGGCGACGGCCGGCGAGGCGCGTCCCGGCAGCGGCTCCTCGATGGGCTCGCGCGGCTCCAAGACCTATTCGGCCCCGCCCTCCACCGCGACCGCCCCCGGCGCCCCGGCACCGATGCAGCGCTCGATGACGCAGCCCGGCTCGCAGATGGGCGCCCCGGCCGCCCCGCAGCGTCGCTTCGGCGGCGGCTTCTTCGCCGGCCTGCTCGGCGCGGGCCTGCTCGGCGCGCTGATCGGCGGCGGCTTCTTCGGCGGCCTCGGCGGCATCGCGTCGTTCCTCGGCCTGCTGCTCCAGGTCGGCCTGCTGGTCGGCGTGGTGTTCCTGGTCCTGCGCTTCTTCCGCCGCCGCCAGGCCGAGCCGGCCATGGCGGGTGCCTACAACCGCAGCGGCCCGGCGGCCGGTCCCGGCGGTCCGCTCGGCGGCAATGGCCTGGGCGGTCTCGGTGCCGGTCTCGGCGGCGGTGCTGCCGCCGCGCAGGCCCGCCCGGCCCAGCGCGACGAAGTCGGCATCGGCCCGCAGGATTTCGAGGCCTTCGAGCGCACGCTCGGCCAGGTGCAGCTCGCCTACGGCGCCGAGGACGCCGCCACCCTGCGCCGCCTGACGACGCCGGAGATGTTCGGCTACTTCGGCGAGGAGATCCGGGCCAACGCCGCCCGCGGCGTGGTCAACAAGATCGCCGACGTGAAGCTGCAGCAGGGCGACCTCGCCGAATCCTGGCGCGAGGGTCCGGTCGACTACGCCACCGTGGCGATGCGCTACACCCTGCGCGACGCGGTGATCGACCGCGCCAGCGGCCGGGTCGTCGAGACCAACCCGCCCGAGGCGACGGAGGTCTGGACCTTCATGCGCGAGCGCGGCGGTCAGTGGGTGGTCTCGGCCATCCAGCAGACACGCTAACGGTTGTTTCGCGGGGAGCGACGCTCCCAGCGGCCTTCGGCGAAGCCCTCGGTCCCGTTTGGGGTCGGGGGTTTTTTTATGTCGGACGTCGTTCGGTGTTCCCGCGACGGATGCTTCATCCTCCGGGGTCATCCCGGGGCCGCGTAGCGGAACCCGGGATCCAGAACCGCAGGCGGTTCAGAAGAAACCACGACTGGCTTCGCCTTATCCTGAACCATCCGCGGTTCTGGATTCCGGGCTCCGCTGCGCGGCCCCGGAATGACGCGGAGAGGTGGCGACGTGGCTACCCATTCGTCTCGATCGAGCTGCCGAAACAACCCTCACAACACCCGCGCCATCGCCACGAACCCCTCGACCGGCACCTCCTCGGCCCGCGCCGTCTCGGGGATGCCGGCGGCGGCGAGCAGGCGGGCGGGGTCCGGGGTCGCGGCCTTGAGGCTCTGGCGCAGCATCTTGCGGCGCTGGCCGAAGGCGGCGCCGGTCACGGCTTCGAGGGCCCGGACCCGGCAGGGCAGGGGCTCCGCCCGCGGCTCCAGCCGCACCACGCTCGACGTCACCTTCGGCGGCGGCACGAAGGCCGAGGGCGGCACGTCGAACAGGATGGTGGCCTGGCTGCGCCAGCCGCACAGCACGCCGAGCCGGCCGTAATTCGCCCGGTCGCCCTCGTCGGCGACGATGCGCTCGGCCACCTCGCGCTGGAACATCAGGGTCAGCGACTCCCACCACGGCGGCCAGGCCTCCGACGTGAGCCAGCCGGTGAGGAGCGGCGTGCCGACATTGTAGGGGAGGTTCGCGACGATCCGGGCCGGGCCGTCGCCGATCAGCGGCCGGGGATCGAATTCGAGCGCGTCGGCCTCCACCACCTCCAGGCGACCGGGATAATGCGCGGCGATCTCGGCGAGCGCCGGCAAGGCGCGGGGATCGCGCTCGACCGCGATGACCTTGGCGGCGCCGTGCATCAGCAGCGCCCGGGTCAGGCCGCCGGGGCCGGGGCCGACCTCGACCACCGTCACGCCCTCGAGCGGACCCGAGGACCGGGCGATCCGGCCGGTGAGGTTGAGGTCGAACAGAAAATTCTGGCCGAGCGAGCGGCGGGGCAAGAGGTCGTGCGCCTGCACCACCTCCCGCAGCGGCGGCAGACCGTCCGGGGAACTCATGCCGCTGCTCCGTCCCTCGTTGTCTCTGCGTCACGGGGCCGGGTCAGCCGCCCGGCGAGCTTCAGGGCCGCGATCAGGCTGTCGGGCTTGGCGAGGCCCTTGCCGGCGATGTCGAAGGCGGTGCCGTGGTCGGGCGAGGTGCGCAGGAAGGGCAGCCCGAGGGTCACGTTCACGCCTTCGTCGAAGGCGAGCGTCTTGATCGGGATCAGCGCCTGGTCGTGGGTCGGGGCGAGCGCGACGTCGTAGGTGGCCCGCGCCCGGGCGTGGAACAGGGTATCGGCGGGATGCGGGCCGGTGATGGCGATACCCTCCGCCCGTAAGGACTCGATCGCCGGCACCAGCACGTCGCGATCCTCGGTGCCCATCGTGCCGGCCTCGCCCGCATGCGGGTTGAGCCCGGCGAGCACGAGGCGCGGGGAGGCGAGGCCGAAGCGCGCCCGCAGGTCACGGTCGACGATGCGGGCAGTCTCGACCACGAGGTCGGCCGTCAGCAGCTCCGGCACCCGGCGCAAGGGCACGTGGATCGTCACCGGCACCACCGCCAGCTCCTCCGACCACAGTAGCATCACGGGCGTCGGCGGCGCTTCGCCCGGCGCGGCGGCGAGCGCCGCCAGGTACTCGGTGTGGCCGGGATGGCGAAAACCCGCCTCGTAGAGGACGTGCTTGGCGATCGGGTTGGTGACCAGCGCCGGCGCCCGGCCGGCCCGCACCAGCCGCACCGCCTCCTCGATCGAAGCCAGCGTCCCGGCGGCGCTCGCCGGATCGGGCGTGCCGGGCTCGGCCGCAACGGTGATCCCGTCCGGCAGGTGCATCACCGGCAGGGCGCGGGCGAAGGCGTCGGCGGCCGTCTCGGGGGTAGCCTCGGCGAAGGGGATGTCGAGGCCGAGGCGGGCCGCGATGGTTCGCAGGAAATCCGGGTCGCCGATGACGAAGAACGGCGCCAAGCCGTGCTCCTCCCGGGCGAGCCAGGCCCGCAGGGTGATCTCCGGGCCGATCCCGGCCGGATCGCCCTGTGTCAGCGCGAGGGCTGTGGTCATGGCGGGGATCCTCGTCCGTGGTGGCGCATCCCCGCGCCATGCCATCCCGGCCTTCGCCGAGCAAGCCGCCTCAGGGCCGGGTTGCCCGGCCCGTCACCGGGCCGTGGCGATGCCGTCCGCCGTCGTGGTGGTGCTGAGGTTCTGGCGGAAATTCGCCTCGCCGAGGGTGCGCAGCTCGATCCGCAGCAGGAAGGTGCGGTTGCGCTCGCGCAGGCCCGACGCCGTCTCGATCGGCGAGGACAGGTAGTTGAGCGAGATGGTCGTGCACTCGTCGCGGTAGCCGAAGCCGAGGCCCGACGACGAGACGTAGAACTTGTCCGCCCGCTCGTAGGTCGGCGCCGTGCCGACCGGGTTGAGGAAGTAGGCCTGGGCCGCCGTGGCGTAGAACTCGCGCACCTGGAGGTAGTGCGAGAGGTCGAACAGCACCGAGCCGGTCACGAACCAGTTCGG
Organism: Methylobacterium sp. EM32; assembly: GCF_040593685.1. NCBI lineage: Bacteria > Pseudomonadati > Pseudomonadota > Alphaproteobacteria > Hyphomicrobiales > Methylobacteriaceae > Methylobacterium > Methylobacterium sp. EM32. The sequence continues at coordinate 15,662 of NZ_JBEXZS010000110.1, forward strand.
CGTGATGTTGTAGAGCGCCGAGGCCTGCAGGCCTTCGCGGCGGCGGTCGTAGCCGAGCTCGGGCTGCGCCTCGTAGCGGGCGTAGAGCAGGGAGGTTTCGAGCGGCAGGAACGGCGCGAACTTCGCCGTCACGCCGGCCTCGAAGCGCTTGAGCGCGAAGGTCGAGTTGTCGAACCGGGCCCGGGTGATGAAGCTGATGTTCTGGTTCGGCGAGACCTGGAGGCGCGAGACGAAGTCCGACTGGGCGGTCTCGAGGCCGGAATCGCGGCCGACATTGGCGATGTCGCCGCGGCGGAACGAGTTGACGCCGGCGATCGCGAGCGACTCGCCGAACATCGCGTTCATGTAGAAGCCGTTGCGGCCGGTGATCGCGTATTCGGCGCCGATATTGGCGCGCACGCCGCCCTCGACCCGGTCGTAGCCGGAGAACTTGTCCCACTCGAACAGCGAGGTGTCGTCGAAGACGAGGCTCTGGGCGTCCTCGTTCGGCAGGCGGCCGATATGGGTCTCGCTCGGCCGCGCGATCACCTGGACGATCGGCGACACGGTGTGGACCCCGAGCGGGCCCATATCGGCGACGAAGGGGTAGCGGTATTCGAGTCCGACCGCCGGCATCACCCGGCCGGAAAAGTTCGATTCCGGCGAGAAGAGGTTCGTGACCTCGGGGTTCTGGTAGCCGGTCGTGTTCGGGTTCACGAAGAACGCGTCGCCGCGCAGGTAGGCGAAGGGCTGCCAGCGCTGGCCGAACTCGTCGGTGAAGGTGCGCCGCCACGACACCTGGGCGGTGCCCCGCGTGGTGTCGCCGGCGAGCCCGCTCACCAGGCACTGCCCGCGCTCGAACACCGAGCAGGTGCTGTAGAGCGGGAACGAGATCCCGTTGACGCTCGGGCTGAGCAGGTAGGTCCCGGTGCGCGGGATCTGGGTGTACTGCGTCGCCTCACGGGTCAGGTGGGTGAAGTTGGCCTGGAACCGCACCTCGCCGCCGATCGGGTCGGGCCCGTCGCGGCGCTTGTCGTAGTCGATCACCGGGGCGACGATCGGCTGCTGCTTCTGCCAGTCGTAGGTCGACAGGCCCTTGAAGTAGTAGCCCCGCGCCTCGAACCACGAGCGGTCGCCCTGGCCGATCAGGAAGGCGGTCGAGACCGCCTCGCGGAAGTAGTCCGTGCTGATCGTCTGGTTGCGGATGCGGTAATTATCGAGGAACCACTTGTCGGTGACGCCGACGATGTCCCAGCCGGCGCGCCAGTTCTGGCCGAGATAGAACTGTCCGGCCGATTCGATCGAGCCGCGGAAGTCGCGGTCGCCGGAGCCGAGGGGCCCGGGCAGGAACGCGCTCGGCGTCGACTGGAAGATGCCGCTGACCCGGACGTTGTAGAAGCCGTTGGCGAGCCGCTGGCGCCACTCGGCCTGGCCGAGCACGCCCTGCTTCGACAGGAAAGTCGGCTCGACGGTGAGGTCGTAATCGGGCGCGATGTTCCAGAAGAACGGCGTGCCGATGCCGTAGCCGAGCACGTTCGACGAGACGAAGTGCGGCGCCAGGAAGCCAGTGTCGCGCCGCACCGTCGGGTCGGGCGAGTAGAAATAGGGCAGGTAGGCGATCGGGATGCCGGCCACTTCGAGGTACGAATCCTCGTAGTAGATCCGGCGCTCCTCGTTGTTGTGGATGATCCGCGCCGCCTTGACCTGCCACAGGGGCGGCTTCTCGGGATGGTCCTTGCACGGCTCGCAGGCGGTGTAGGTGCCGTACTCGAAGGTCGTCGTCTCGCCGGCGATGCGCTCCGCCCGCGGAGCGGAGAACCGCACCCGGGCCGGGCGGCCGCGCTGCTCGATGGTCTGCTGGATGCGCAGCGAGTCGATGAAGCCGGACTTGAAGTCGTCGGTCAGCTCCATCCGGTCGCCGGTCACGACCGAGCCGGTCTCGTCGGTGAGGCGGACATTGCCCTCCGCGAAGACCCGGCCGGTGTTGCGGTCGTAGCGCACGCGGTCGGCCAGCAGGGTCCGCGGGCCGTAATGCAGCTCGGCATTGCCGACCGCCGAGACCGTGTTCTTGTCGTTGTCGTAGACGAGCTCCTTGGCCTCGACGAGCAGGCGCTCGTCGCCGCTGCCGGGCTTGCCCTGGTTCTTGCCCTGGTTCTTGGCCGTACGCGCCGCCAACTGGTCGTTGAGCGTGCCCTGCGCGCGCGCAAGGTCGCTCGCGCCCACCGTCACGGCGGCTGCCAGCAGAACCGTCAGGGATCCCGTGACCGCGGCACCCGCGGCCTTACGCACGACTCGACCCATCCCTGCACCCGCTATGCCCGCGCCGCCTTGCCGGAGATCGGGCATCAGCCGTCCTCCAGGTGCAGAAGCGCGAGCGTTCCGAGAAGACTCCCTACCACGGCCGGGAACCACGCCGCCACCGGCGCCGCCACCAATCCAGAGGCTCCTAGGCCCTCCATCACCTGGCGTGCCACGTAGAGCACGAAGCCCGCCGCGACGCCGCCGAGCACCATCTTGCCGATGCCACCGAAACGGAAAAACCTTAATGAAACCGATGCCGCCACCAGCACCATCGCCAGGAACAGCACCGGCCGGGCCATCAGCACGTCGTACTGCAGGCGGTAACGCGTGGCGTCGAGTCCCGCCCGCTCGGTCCGGGCGATCGTCTGACTGAGTTGCCAGAAAGGCACGGATTCCGGCGGGGTGAAGCGCTGGCGCACCTGCGATTGGTCGAGCGTCGAGGCGATCAGGTAGGTGTCGTAGCTCTGGGGCTCCTGGTCCATGCCCTGCACCCGCACGTCCTGGAGCTCCCAGTAGCCGTCGTGCAGGGTGGCCCGGGCCGCCTGCATCTGCTGGGTGAAGGCGCCGGCCTCGTCGAAGGTGAAGACCGCGACGCCGGCGAGCGTGGTGGTGCCCTCGATCGCGGTCTCGGCCCGGATGATCGCCTGGCCGTCGATGCTGCGCTGGCGGATCCACAGGTCCTTGCCGGAGGCGGCCTTGCCCGAGCGGGCGAAGATCTTGGCCTCGATCTGCGTCGAGCGCTGCTTCAGCTCGGCCGAGACCGGGTTGTAGACCCCGACCGTGAAGGCGCCGATGCCGAGCGCCACGAGCGCGCCGGGCTGCAGGAACTGCCAGGCCGAGATGCCGGCGGCCCGCGCCACCACCAGTTCGAGCTTGCGGCTGAGCTGGAGCAGGGCCGCCATGGCGCCGAACAGGATCGCGAAGGGCAGCACCTGCTCGGCCACCGCCGGGGTGCGGTAGAGCGCGAGCTGCGCCATCACGGCGGCGGACGCGCCTTCGGCGTCGCCCGCGCGGCGCATCAGCTCGACGAAATCGAGGGTGTAGACGAGGGCGAAGACCGTGAGGAACACCCCCAGGATCATGCGCAGGAAGCGGGCCGCCAGGTAGCGGCCGAGGGTGACGCCGATCAGCATCCGCTCAGCCTGCCCGTGTCCGCAGGACCGGGACCGTGCCTGAGAGCCGGCGCAGCCGCGCGGCGAGACCTGCGTTGAAGGCCCGCACCCGGTTGCCCTGGGTGGCGACGACGAGGGAGAGGGCGATTGCGATGAGCGGCGCGGCGTAGACCGCGATCACGGCGCCCTGGCTGCGCACCGCCGCGCTCGAGGCGGCAAAGCCCGCGATGCGTAAGCCCACCACCGCCGCGATGGCGCCCGCGACCGCCAAGCCCCGCCCTTGCCGGGTGGTGCGGGGATCGCCGAGCGCTGCGAAGGCGATCAGCCCGAGCGCCAGCGGGTAGAGCCAGGACGACAGCCGGTCGTGCAACTCGGCCCGGAAGCGGCCCTTCGTCAGCTTGTAGTAGGTCTCGTCCGGGTTCGGGAACATCAGCTGCACGGTCGAGCGCTCGCGCGGCTTGTAGATCGTGTCGGCATCGGGCGGCGTGAACGCCGCGAGGTCGACGGCGTAGCGCTGGAAGGTGATGATCGAGGAATCGCGGCTGTTCGGCTGCTGGCGGTGGATGCTGCCCTTCTCGAGCACGAGGTAGGTCTGCCCGTCGAGGTCGACCGCCTGGCCGCGCTCGGCGAGGTAGACCACCGTCTTCCCGGCCTCGCGCCGGTCCTGCATGAAGATGCCGAGCAGCGCCCCGTTCGGGGCCCGCTCGCGGAAGTGGAAGGTGATGCCGCTGTCGAGGGTGGTGAACTGCCCCTCCTTGACCACGTTGGCGATGAAGTCGCCGCGCACGCGGGTGAGCACGTCGCGCAATTCCTGGAAGCTCGACGGCATCACCTGGATGGTCAGGAAGCCGATCGCCGCGCTGACGAAGAGGGCCAGCGTCAGGAACGGCCGCATCAGGTGGCGCGGCGACATGCCCGCCGCGCTCATCACGATCAGCTCGGAATCGCCGTTGAGCTTGTTGAGCGCATAGACCACCGCGATGAACAGGGCGACCGGCGCGATCACGGTGATCAGGGTCGGCAGCGACAGCCCGGTGATCAGGAAGAAGATCAGCAGGGTCTGGCCCTTGGCGGTGATCAGGTCCAGCTCGCGCAGGGCCTGCGTCACCCAGATCACGCCGGTGAGGCCGATCAGGCACGACAGGAAGGCCCCGAGGGCGATGCGGAAGATGTAGCGCTCGATCTGTCTCATCGGCCGGCTGCGGTCGGGCCCCCTCCCGCGTCGATGCTGGTTAGGCTTGCCCCACCGGCCGCACAAGCACCGGGTGCCCTCAAGCACGGCAAGTGCGGCCTTTTGCGGGCGGGCGCGCCCGGACCGCCACACTCAGCCCGCGTTACTTGGCCCGCGTTGCGCTCGACGGCGTCCGGCCGCTACACAGGACCGACGCGGCGCCCATCGTGAGACGCGCGATCAAGGACGGGACGAAAGCAACGCCATGGCGGACGGCATCAGCATCGAGATCGAATCCCTCGCCGCGTCCGGAGCGCTGCCCAAGCCCGGCGGCGACCTCGTGCTGTTCGTCGGCGAGGACCTCGCCCTGTCGCCGCGGGCGGCCGAGATCGCCGGGCCCGGCGCGGCCGAGCTGGTGGCCCGCGCCGCGGGCGTCGAGCGGTTCAAGGGCAAGGCGCAAAGCGCCCTCGTTCTCACCGCTCCGACCGGCCTCGCGGTCGAGCGGCTGGTGGTGATCGGTACCGGATCGGACGAGGCGGCGTCCCGCGACTGGGCGACCCTCGGCGGCACCACCGCCGGCAAGCTCGGCAGCCGCTCGGCCACGATCGTGCTCGAATGGCCCGGCACGGCCCCGAGTTCCGACGAGGTCGCGGCGTTCTCGCTGGGGGCGCGGCTTCGCGCCTACAAGTTCGACCGCTACAAGAGCAAGAAGACGCCGGAGGGCGAGGAGGCGAGCGGGGGCGGGCGCCTGACCCTGCTGGTGCCGGAGAATGCCGGTCTCAAGAAGGCGATGCGCGGCGCGGACGGCTTGGCCGAGGGCGTGATCCTCGCCCGCGAGCTCGTCAACGAGCCGCCGAACGTCCTCGACCCGGAGGAGTTCGCCCGCCGCGCGTCGGCGTTGGAGAAGCTCGGCGTCGAGATCGAGATCCTCGACGAGAAGGATATGAAGAAGCTCGGCATGCGGGCGCTGCTCGCCGTCGCGCAGGGCTCGGCCAAGGAGGCCCGGGTCGTCATCATGCGCTGGAACGGCGCCGAGGACGCCTCCGACGCGCCGGTGGCCTTCATCGGCAAGGGCGTGACCTTCGATTCCGGCGGCGTCTCCATCAAGGGGAGCGGCGGCATGGAGGACATGAAGGGCGACATGGCGGGCGCCGCCTGCGTCGTCGGCCTGATGCACGCGCTGGCCAGCCGCAAGGCCAAGGTGAACGCGCTCGGCGCCATCGGCCTCGTCGAGAACATGCCCGACGGCAAGGCCCAGCGCCCCGGCGACATCGTGACGTCCATGTCGGGCCAGACGATCGAGATCATCAACACCGACGCGGAAGGCCGCCTGGTGCTCGCCGACGTGCTCTGGCACGTCCAGCAGACCTACAAGCCCCGCTTCATGATCGACCTCGCGACCCTGACCGGTGCGATCCTGGTGGCGCTCGGCCAGGAATTCGCCGGCATGTTCTCGAACAACGACGAGCTGGCGCAACGCCTCTCGGCCGCCGGCGAGGCCACCGGCGAGAAGGTCTGGCGCATGCCGCTGACCCCGGGCTTCGACAAGCTGATCGAGTCGAAATTCGCCGACATGAAGAACACCGGCGGCCGCCACGGCGGCTCGGCCACGGCGGCGCAGTTCCTCAAGCGCTACGTCAACGACGTGCCGTGGATCCATCTCGACATCGCCGGCGTCGGCATGGGCTCGCCGGCGACCGAGACCAACCGCTCCTGGGGCTCGGGCTGGGGCGTGCGCCTCCTCGACCGGCTCGTGCGCGACCACTACGAGGCGTGAGCGCGCTCGCCGGCGCCCTGCCGGGCGCCGCTCCCGCGACGGCGGCCCGGCCGGGGCGCCTCGCCGCCCTGATCCCGCTCGCGGCGGCTTTCGCCGCCGTGGGGCTCGTCGCGGTCACCGGCACGACGCAACGCAGCCTCGACGCGGCGGGCTTCGGCCAATGGGCCTACGGCTTCTTCGCCGACCGCTACCCGCTGTTCTTCCCGGCCATCGCCTACGGCGTCGCGCGGGCGGCGTTGCTGCCGCTCGCCGCGCCGCACTGGCGCGGCTGGCTCGGCGCGTGTCTCGGGCTCGCCCTCGTGACCGGCCTGTCGCTGCACCCGACCTATGGCGGGCTGGTGCTGCGGGCCGGCTTCTCGGTCGGCGGCGTCGCCTTCCTGTCCGGCCAGCCGATGGCGGTGGCGCAGGGGCTCGGCGCCGTGGCGGCGGCCTCCGTGCTCGGCTTCGCCCTGGGCTGTGCCGCCCTCGTCGCGCGGGGCCTGCCGCGCCGGGGCGCCTGGGGCCGCGCGCTCGTCCGGGTGCTCCTGCGCTTCGCGGCCCTGGCCTGGGCGCTCGGCGTGCTGGCGGCGGCGCGCGATCTCGGCCTGTCGGGCTTCCCGCGGCTGGCCCTCTCCGGCGGTCAGGCCGCGCTCGCGCTCGGCCTCGTGCTCGCGGCGTTCCTGCCGCACGTGATCCTCGACCTCGTCCGATCCCGTGCGTCGGTTGAATCCACCCCGGGGAGACGCTAACCCGGAGGTAAGCCGGGGCCCGCGAGGCACCCGGCACCGGGGAGGGTTGGAGTTCATGGGCAAGGGGTCGAGCGCGATGGAACCCAACACCCCGCCGCGGCCCTGGCTCGCCGCCTATCCGGCCGGCGTCCCGGCGGAGATCGAGACCGAGCGTCTCGGCACCCTGGTCGAGCTGATCGAGACCGCCACGACGCGCTTCGCCGACCGCCCGGCGATCACCTGCTTCGGCGCCTCCCTGACTTTCGCGGCGCTACGGCGCGAGGGCGAGGCGATGGCGGCCTTCCTGCAGGCGCAGGGGGTGTCGAAGGGCGACCGGGTCGCCCTGATGATGCCGAACGTGCCGGCCTTTCCGATCGCCCTCGTCGGCGCGCTGCTGGCCGGCGCCACGGTCGTCAACGTCAACCCGCTCTACACCCCGCGCGAGCTGACCCACCAGCTGCGCGATGCCGGCGCCCGGGTGCTGGTGGTGCTGGAGAATTTTTGCCACACGGTCGCCGAGTCGCTGCCCGAGCTGCCCGGCCTCGAGCGGGTGGTGGTGGCCGGGGCCGGCGACGGGCTCGGGCTGAAGGGCTCGCTCATCACGCTGGCGGCGCGCCACCTCAAGAAGGCGGTGCCTCCCTTCACGCTGCCGGCGGAGCGCCGGACCAGCTTCAAGGCGGCCCTCGCGGCCGGGCGCCGCGCCGCCTTCCGGCCGGTCGCGGTCGGTCCGGACGATCTCGCCTTCCTGCAATATACCGGCGGCACCACCGGCGTCTCGAAGGGGGCGATGCTCACCCATCGCAACGTCGCCGCCAATGTCGAGCAGAGCCGGGTCTGGTTCCGCATGCGCGACGACGAGGGGCCGGGCCGGGTGATGGTGACGGCGCTGCCGCTCTACCACATCTTCGCGCTGACCTGCTGCTTCTTCTTCATGATGCGGCTCGGCGCCTGCTGCCTGCTGGTGCCGAACCCGCGCGACATCGGCGGATTCGTGAGCCTCCTGCGCAAGAGCCGCTTCACCAACCTGTCGGGCGTCAACACCCTGTTCAACGCGCTGCTCAACCACCCGGACATCGCCAAGGTCGACTGGTCGCGGCTCGAATACGCCATCGCCGGCGGCATGGCGATGCAGGCGCCGGTGGCCCGGCGCTGGAAAGCCGCGACCGGCAAGCCGGTGATCGAGGGCTACGGCCTGTCCGAGACCTCGCCGGTGGTCTCGATCAACCCACCGGACCTGCACGACTGGTCGGGCACGATCGGCTACCCGGCGCCCTCCACGGAGGTGTGCATCCGCGACGCCGAGGGCACCACCCTGCCGGCGGGCCAGCCCGGCGAGCTCTGCGTGCGCGGGCCGCAGGTGATGGCCGGCTACTGGGGCCGGGCCGACGAGACCGCCCGGGCGATGACCCCGGACGGCTTCTTCCGCACCGGCGACGTCGCGCTGATCGAGCCCGACGGGCAGGTCCGCATCGTCGATCGGATGAAGGACATGATCCTGGTCTCCGGCTTCAACGTCTATCCGAACGAGGTCGAGGACGTGCTCGCCGCCCATCCGGGCGTGCTGGAGGTGGCGGTGGTGGGCGAACCGTCGGCCGAGACCGGCGAGAGCGTCGTCGCCCACGTGGTCCGGCGCGATCCCGACCTGACGGCGGAGGCCCTGCGGGCTCATGCGCGGGAGGGGCTGACGGCGTACAAGGTGCCCCGCCGCTACGTTTTTCGCGACAGCCTGCCGAAGACGAATGTCGGCAAGGTGCTGCGGCGGGCGTTGCGGGAGGGGGAGACTGTCGGATAGCGCGCCGCTTCTGAACCTTCCCCCCACTGCGGGGGAGGGTGGCGAGCGGAGCGAGCCGGGAGAGGGGCAGCGCGACGCTGATCTAGCTGGCGCGCGTCATGAAGCGCGCGACGTCTTCGGAAGCGTCGCCCCCTCTCCCTGGGATTGGGATTGCCCCGTTTCTGTGGACGGTTATGGGGCTTGGCTGACCAGGGTCCCGGTTGCGGGTTTTGGGCGATGCTCCTGTTCGTAGACGA
>NZ_JBEXZS010000111.1:0-12452 GCF_040593685.1 Methylobacterium sp. EM32
CGCGACGCCTGCCGGTGCTGCGGCCGGGCTTCGCCGGTTGGCCACAGCTCCGTCGATTTTTCCACAAATCTGCCCGGACCCCGGCCAGATGTCCCGCGTTCTGCCTGCGATCTCGGTTCGACGAGCCGGCGATCGGGTCAGTTGACCTTCAGTCAAGGCAGGCGCGCGCATGGCAAACAAGCAGAAGACGTTGCAGGACGCGTTCTACGAGACGCTCAAGGACGTGTACTATGCCGAGCGGCAATCGGTCCGTGCGCTGAAGAAGGCGGCCAAGTCGGCGCAACACGAGGACTTGCGGCAGGCCTTCGAGACCCATGCCGAGGAGAGCGCGACCCAGGTCGAGCGGATCCAGCAGGTCTTCGACATCATCGGCAAGCCCGCCCGCGGCAAGACCTGCGAGGCGATGCAGGGCCTGACGAACGAGATGGAGGAGGATCTGGAGGATTTCGGCGACGGCCCGGCCGCGGATGCGGTGCTGGCGGCGTGCGCCCAGGCCCTCGAACACTACGAGATCGCGCGCTACGGCACGCTGAAGACCTGGGCGCTCCAGCTCGGCCACGAGGACGCCGCCCGGCTGCTCGACGAGACGCTCCAGGAAGAGAAGAAGACCGACCAGCTGCTGACCGACCTCGCCGAGCGCCTCAACGCCGAGGGCGACGCGTCCGCCTCCAGCGAAACCAAGGCCGACGCATCTAAGTCCGGCGAGTCCAAGTCCGGGTCATCCAGGTCCGGCAAGGCGGCCTGAGCCGCCCGATCCGGGAGGCGCCGACGCGGCGCCTCCCTCAAGCCTGCATGGCAAGCACGGCGGCGCGGAATTCCGCGTCGCCAGCATTCGTGCGTCTCCATTCATGCTTGCTCTAACGGCATCTATAGTAAACGACGCTATAAAAATCTACATCGGTTAACATGAATCAAAGTTTGATCGCGTCGTGTCGATAGGTTTGCGCCGTCGCAACTTCCATCCACCCCTCGGAAGGATGAAGCATGGCCACGATCCTCGGCACGAACGGCAACGACGTCCTCACCGGGACGACCGCCAACGACGTCATCCTGGGGCTTCCCGGGAGTGACACGATCACCGATCCGGGCGGCTTCAACCGCATCGACGGGCAGGACGGCAACGACGTCATCACCGGCGGAGACGAGATCGACTACATCGCCGGCGGACCCGGCAACGACGTCATCTATGGCGGCGGCGGCGCCGACCAGATCATCGGCGAGGCCGGCAACGACCTGATCTACGGCCAGGATGGCAACGACTACGCCGCGGGCAACCCGGGCAACGACACGATCTACGGCGGCGCCGGCAACGACTTCTTCGTCGGCGAGGCCGGCAACGATCAGGTGTTCGGCGAGGCCGGCAACGACTTCGTCGCCGGCGGCGACGACGACGACCTGGTGAGCGGCGGCGACGGCAACGACCTCGTCGACGGCGATGCCGGCAACGACACGCTGTTCGGCGATGCCGGCAACGACGTGCTGTTCGGCGATGTCGGCGACGACCGGATGAATGGCGGCCCGGGCAACGACCGGCTCGACGGTGCGGCCGGCACCGACACCGCGGTGATCGACGCCGCCTTCCGCGACCTGGCGGTCGCCTCCTCGGGCTCGCTCGTGACCTTCAGCGGATCGACCGGCACCGACGAGGTCAAGAACACCGAGGTGTTCGAGTTCTCCGACCGCACGATCGTCCAGGCCGACGGCAACGCGGCGGTCGACGACCTGTTCTATCTCAGCCAGTACACCGACGTGCTGCTCGCCGGTCAGGACCCGGAGGCGCATTTCGGCCAGTACGGCTGGCGCGAGGGCCGCGACCCGAACGCCTATTTCGACACCAAGGGCTATCTCGCCGCCTACGGCGACGTGGCGGCGGCCGGCATCGACCCGCTCCAGCACTACCTGCAATATGGCTGGAAGGAGGGCCGCGACCCCTCGGCGAATTTCGACACCAAGGCCTACCTGGCGGCCAATCCCGACGTGGCGGCGGCCGGCATCAACCCGCTGGAGCATTTCCTGCAGTACGGCGCCGGCGAGGGCCGCGCGGTGCAGGCGGGCGACGGCGCCTTCGCGACCGCCACGGCGCCGGGCGTCTATACCTGAACGGTTCCGGGTTCGCCGCACACGAAAAACGGCGCCCGGCCGCGAGGCCGGGCGCCGCGTGTCAGGACGCGAGGACCGTCGCCGTCAGGCGGCGGCGGCCTTGCGCAGGGGCTCCAGCGCCGCGAACATCCGGGCCGGGGTCGCCGGCATGTCGATGTCGCGCAGGCCCACGCTGCGGTCGAGGGCGTCGACCACCGCGTTCATCACCGCCGGGCAGGAGCCGATGCTGCCGGCCTCGCCCGCGCCCTTGATGCCCATCGGGTTGGTGGTCGAGGGCACGTTCTTCGTCTCGAAGTGGAAGAACGGCACGTCGCCGGCCCGCGGCATGGCGTAGTCCATGAAGCTCGCGGTCAGGAGCTGGCCGTCGTCGTCGTAGACCGTGCGCTCGTGCAAGGCCTGGCCGATGCCCTGCACCACGCCGCCATGGACCTGGCCGGCCAGCAGCAGCGGGTTCACCACGATGCCGAAATCGTCGCAGATCGAGTAGCGCACCACCTCGGTGATCCCGGTCTCGGGGTCGATCTCGACCTCGGCGACGTGGGTGCCGTTGGGATAGGTGGCGCTCGGCGGCACGAAGTCGCCCTGGCCGGTCAGCATCGCCTCGCTGGCCTTCGGTAGGCTCGCCAGCGCCGCGAAGTCGATCGACCTGTCGGTGCCGGCGACGCGCACCGCGCCCTCGGCGATCTCGAGGTCGCCGACGCCCGCTTCCAGCTCCTCGGAGGCGAGCTCCTTGAGCTTGCCGGCGAGGTTCTGCGACGCCGCCCCCACCGAGATGCCCCCGACCGGAATCGAGCGCGAGCCGCCGGTGCCGGCGCCCGTCGCGACCTTGTCGGTGTCGCCCTGCACCACCCGGATCCGCTCCAGCGGCAGGTCGAGATGCTCGGCCGCGAACTGGGCGTAGGCGGTGGCGTGGCCCTGCCCGTTCGACTGGGTGCCGACATAGACGGTGGCGCCGCCGTCCTTGTCGAGGGTGATCTTGACGTCCTCGCCCTCGCCCCAGGCGGTGCACTCGATGTAGGTGGCGAGCCCGATGCCGCGAACGAGGCCGTTGCGGCGGGATTCCTCGGCGCGGGTCTCGAAGCCGTCCCAGTCGGCCGCCTCGATGGCGCGGCCCATATGGGCGGCGAAATCGCCGGTGTCGTAGGTGCGGTCGCCGATCGGCGTGGTGTAGGGCATCGCGCTCGGCGGGATGAAGTTGCGCCGGCGGATCTCGGCCGGCGACATCCCGGTCTCCCGCGCCGCCCGGTCGACCAAGCGCTCGATCAGGTAGGCCGCCTCCGGCCGCCCGGCGCCGCGATAGGCGTCGACCGGCACGGTGTTGGTGTAGACGCCGCGCACCCGGACGAACACCGCCGGGGTCTTGTAGACGCCGGTCAGCATGGTCGCGCCGAGATACGGGATGTAGGGCCCGTACTGCGACAGGTAGGCGCCGAGATCGCCGATCACGTCGAAGCGCATGGCGAGGAAGGTGCCGTCCGCATCGAGCGCGACCTCGCCGACCGAGAGGTTGTCGCGCCCCTGCGTGCAGGCGACGAAGTGCTCGCCGCGCTCCGACACCCACTTCACCGGCCGGTTCAGCCGGCGCGCGGCCTCCGCCGCCAGCGGATACTCGCGGTAGGTGAAGGTCTTGGTGCCGAAGCCGCCGCCGACATCGCCGGTGACGACGCGGATCTGGTCCTTCTCGACCCCGAGCACGCCGGTCAGGGTCTTGCGCAGGCCGTGCACGCCCTGGCTCGGGATGGTGAGGGTGAAGCGCTTGGCGCCCGCGTCGTACTCGGCGACGACGCTGCGGGTCTCCATGTAGTTGGTGACGAGGCGCTGGTTCTCGACCTCGACCTTCACCACCTTGGCGGCCTTGGCGAAGGCGGCGTCGACCGGCGCCTTGTCGCCCATGGTCGAATCGAACGAGACGTTGTCGGGCTGCTCGTCCCACACCGCAGCGGCGCCGCCCGCGATGGCGCCGCGGATGCCGACCACGGCCGGCCGCACCTCGTAGTCGATGCCGATCGCCTCGACGGCGTCGCGGGCCTGGGCCCCCGTCTCGGCGACCACGAAGGCGACGGCGTCGCCGATATGCTTGACGACGCCCTTGGCGAGCAGCGGGATGTTGGCGACGTGGTTCTGGCTGCCGTCGCTGTTCGGCAGCGGCGCCTGGCACTTGATGTCGCCGAGGCCGGCCACGTCCTCGGCGGTGAGCACGAGGTGCACGCCGGGCATCGCCCGGGCGGCCTCGACATCGGTGATGGTGAACCTGGCGTGGGCGTGCGGGCTGCGCAGCAGGGCCGCGTGCAGGCAGCCCTCGGGGGTGTGGTCGTCGCCGTAATGGCCCTCGCCGGTGATCAGCCGACGATCCTCGACCCGGCGCAGAGGCTGGCCGAGCCCGAACTTGGTCACTGTCATGTGAACCTCGCGATGCGATGCGGAACGGGATGCGCGAGCGGGCGCGCGGCGCGGAGGCCGGCCCAAGGGAACCTGGGCGCGGATCGGGGCGCGCGGGCTCGCGTGATCGGGGGGAAGCGACGGCGGACGGCGTCCGGTCCCGCCGGTGCGGGGACGCGGATCCGGAGCGGTCGGGCCCCGGCCATGGATGTCACCATGGGTCCTGCCATGCGGCGTTCATCCTCCCGTGGACCGGCCGAGCGTGCGGCGCGGTCCTTATCGGGGCGAACCTAGCACGCCGGATCGGAGGCGTCTGCGGCGCTGCTGACGCGGCCCGCCTCGTCCGCCTGCCGCGGGGGCATCACGCCGCTTCCGGCACGGGGCTGATCTCGTCCAGTTCGGCTCCGATCTCCTCCAGCAGCGCCTCGCTCTCGAAGCGGATCTGGAGGTTGAGCCAGAACAGGTGCGAGGTGCGGAAGTAGCGGCCCAGGCGCAGGGCGGTGTCGGCGCTGATGCCGACCTCCTCCTTGACGATGCGCTCGATACGCGAGCGCGGCAGGTTGACGGCCTTGGCGACCGCGCCGGCTGAGAGGCCGAGCGGTGCCATGAATTCCTCGCGCAGGATCTCGCCCGGGTGAACGGGCGGCAGCACCGTGACGCACTTCGGGTCGTCGAAGGACTGCCGCAAGGCGTCGAGCGTGACGATGTCCGACATGGGGAAACCCCTCAATGGTAATCGGTGAACTCGACCCGCTCGGGTCCGGTTTCGGTCCAGACGAAGCAAATCCGGAATTGCGCGTTCACCGCGATGGCGTATTGCCCGGCACGGTCCCGTTCGAGCGAATGCAGCCGGTTCGATGTCGGAATCTTCAGGTCGTCCAGCGAAGTCGCGCCGTCCAAGGCGATCAGACGACGGCGAGCGGCTCTGAAAAGGTCGGCCGGGAACCCCTTCGGGCACCGCCCCCGGAATACGGCCTCGGTCATGCGGTCGTGGAAGCTCCGGATCATCACGCCCGCGATGTTGCACTTTATGCAACATGTATCAATCATTGCAACATTGATGTCAACGGTGAGCGAGAGCCCTCGATGCTCCTGTCCCGCTCACCCCCGCCCCGTACCGACCGCCCGCACCGGCGCCTCCGCTCCCCCGCTCACCAGGGTCAGCCGCGGGCGCGGATCCAGGATCGACGCGACCCTGCGCTCCAGGTCCTCGCCGCGGAACGGCTTCTGCACCACCCGGTCCTCGCCGCCACCCTCGATCCGCGACAGGGCGGTGTGGTCGGCGTAGCCGGTGACGAACAGGATCTGGATCTGCGGCCAGCGGCTGCGGATCACCGTCGCGACCTCGACGCCGTTCATGCCCGGCATCGCGAAGTCGAGCACCGCGAGGTCGACGCAGGGGTCGCCCTCCAGCGCCTGGATCGCCGCGAGGCCCGAGCTCGCCTCGCGGATCGCGTAGCCGGCCTCGCCGAGGCGCGTCGTGGTGATGTCGCGGACCGCACTGTCGTCGTCGACGACCAGGATCACCCGCTTGTCGCCCGGGTCGCGCCAGCCGGCGCAGTCGATCTCGGCCGGGCGCGCCTCGCGCGGGGCAGCCTCCTCCGCCACCCGCGGCAGGTAGACCCGCACCGAGGTGCCCTCGCCGGGCGCGGTCTCGATGCGCACGCCGCCGCCCGACTGCTTGGCGAAGCCGTAGACCTGGGCGAGGCCGAGGCCCGAGCCCTTGCCGACCTCCTTGGTGGTGAAGAACGGCTCGAACACCCGGGCGAGCACGTCGGGCGCGATGCCGGTGCCGGTGTCGCTCACCGCCACCATGGCGTAATCGCCTGGATTCGGCTCCTCGGGCCGGCGCGGCTCGTGGCTGAGCGCCACGTTGGCGGTCTCGATCGTCAGGCAGCCGCCGACCGCCATCGCGTCGCGGGCGTTGATCGCGAGGTTGAGGATGATGAGCTCGATCTGGGTCGCGTCGACGAGGGCCGGCCAGAGGTCGGGCTGCAGCGTCATCTCGATGCGGACCGAGCCGCCCATCGAGCTCTGCAGCAGGTCGCGCATCGACGCGACGGTCTGGTTGAGCTGCACCGGCACCGGCGCGAGCTTCTGGCGGCGCGAGAAGGCGAGGAGCTGGGCGGTGAGCCGGGCGCCGCGCTCGGCCGCACCGCGCATCATGTCGAGCCGGCGCTTCGAGCGCTCGTCCGAGACCGCGCGCTCCAGGAACTCGATATTGCCGGCGATCACCGTCAGGAGGTTGTTGAAGTCGTGGGCGACGCCGCTGGTGAGCTGGCCCACCGCCTCGAGCCGCTGGGCCTGGCGCAGGGCGTCCTCGATCCGCTCGCGCTCGGCGATCTGGTGCTGGAGGGCCGCGTTGGTCTCGGCGAGCTCCCGCGTCCGCTCCGCGACGCGCTGCTCGAGGGATCCGTTGAGGTCGCGCAGGGCCTGCTCGGCGGCGTCGCGGCGCAGATGGGCGCGGGCCTCCGAGAGGGCGCGCAGGATGACCCGCGGCAGCCGGTCGAGGCGCTGCTTGGTCACGTAATCGGTGGCGCCGTGCTTCAGGGCCTCGACGGCCACGTCCTCGCCGAGGGTGCCGGAGACGAACACGAACGGAATCTCCGGGCAGTTCGCCCGGGCGGTGGCGAGCGCGCTCATCCCGTCGAAGGCGGGCAGCACGTAATCGGCCAGGATGATGTCGTGGCGGCGCTCGACAGTCGCCGTCGTGAACGCGTCGCGGGTGATCACCCGGTCGACCGCGATGGTGAGCCGCGCATCCTCCAGGATGGCGCAGAGCAGTTCGGTGTCGAGGTCGCTGTCCTCGAGCAGCAGGATGCGCAGGGGCGCGCCGCCGTCCTCCGGCGCCGTCGCCTCACTCACCGGAGGTCCAATCGGCGCGGTGGGGCGGCGGCTCGTTGAGGACGGCCCAGAACACGCCGAGGTCCTGGATCGCCTCGAAGAACTCCTTGAACCCGACCGGCTTGACCACGAAGGCGTTCACGCCGAGCTGGTAGGAGCGCACGAGGTCGCTCTCCTCCCGCGACGAGGTCAGCATCACGATCGGGATCGCCCGCATCTTCGGGTCGCCCTTCACCGCCGCCAGCACCTCGAGCCCGTCGACCTTCGGCAGCTTGAGGTCGAGCAGCACCACGGCGGGGTCCTGCACCGGCCGGTCGGCATGCGGGCCCTGGCGGCGCAGGAATTCCAGTGCCTCGGCGCCGTCGCGGCAGATGACGATCTTGTTCGCCAGCTGGCTCTTCTCGAGCGCCGCGAGGGTGAGCTCGATGTCGTTGGGGTTGTCCTCGACGAGGAGGATCGGCTTGAGGTCGGCCATGGCGCGTCTCTAACGGATGGGGAGCGTGAAGTGGAAGGTCGCGCCTTGGCCGAGGACGCCCTCGGCCCAGACCTGCCCCCCGTGACGCTCGACGATTCTGCGGACATTCGCGAGCCCGATCCCGGTCCCCTCGAACTCCTCGACCCGATGCAGGCGCTGGAACACGCCGAACAGCTTACTGACATAGGCCATGTCGAAGCCGACGCCATTGTCGCGCACGGAAAAGACCGCCTCCCCCTCGCGGTCGGCCTCGCGGAACACCTCGATCACCGCCTCGGGCCGGCCGCGGGTGTATTTGACCGCGTTCGACAACAGGTTTTCGATCACCAGCCGCATCATCACCGGGTCGGCCTGGGCCCGGCCCAGGGGCCCGACCTGCCAGCGGATCGCCCGCTCGAGCGGGATGTCGCGGATCATCTTCCGGCGCACGTCCTCGACCAGCTGGTTCATGTCGCAGGGGATGCGGTTGAGGGCGTTGCGGCCCATCTGCGAGAAGGTCAGCAGGTTGTCGACGAGGGTGCCGGCGGAGAACGCCGCCTCGATGATGGTGTCGACGTAGCGCCGGCCCCGCTCGGTGAATTTCTCTCCCTCGCGCGAGCGCAGGAGCTCGGCGTAGCCGACGATGTGGCGGAACGGCGCCCGCAGGTCGTGGCTGACCGAGTACGAGAACGCCTCCAGCTCCTTGTTCGAGCGCTGCAATTCCTCGGTGAGCGCCGCCAGCTCCTCGGCCCGGCGCAGCACGATGCCGAGCACCGCGGCGCGCAGGTCCTTGGCGGTGTCGACCTCCGGCATGGTCCAGGGCAGGGAGCGGCCCTGCAGGGTCTCCTTCCAGGTCTCGAAGGATTTGCGCGGGTGCAGGCGGTCCGGGCCGCCGGCCGGATCCTTGGAGGTGACCTTCTTCGGGTCGCCGCCCCAGCGCACGGTCTGCACCACCTCGGGCCGGAACCACAGCACGTAGCTGGCGTATTTCTCCGAGATCGAGATGGCGAGGAGGCCGCTCGCGGTGTCGGCGATGGTGCGCGCCGGCGGGAATTCCTCGCCGAGCGCGTCGGTGACGTGCACCGCCTCGCCGCCATGCTCGGACGAGAGCCACTCGTAGACCGCGCGCACCTGCCGCTCCGAGGGGGTGCGGCCCATCAGGTGGCAGCGCTGGTCAGTGACGATCGCCGCCCCGCCGGCATTCGCCATCGCCAGCACGTCCTCGGGGTGGTTGAGGAAGCCTTGGACGAAGGTCTCCTCCTCGGCCATGAAGCCGAGCAGCCGCGACTGGATCGCCCCGAGGGCCAGGCGCTGCTCGGAGAGTGCCCCGCGCTCCTTGGCGGCGAGCTGCAGCGCGAAGGTCTGGGTGAGGATGTCGCAGGCGTTGCGGGTCTGCAGCGGTACCCGCCGCGGCGTCTTGTTGTGGCAGGAGATCAGGCCCCACAGCGCGCCCTCGACCAGGATCGAGATCGACATCGACGCCATGGTGCCCATGTTGCGCATGTACTCGACATGGACCGGCGAGACGCTGCGCAGGATCGACTGGCCGAGATCGAGGGGCTGCCCGCTCGTCGGCGACAGGGGCGGCACCAGCGGCACCGGCTCGTAGCCGGCATCCGGGATGATGCGCAGGCGGTTGCGGCGGTAGAGCTCGCGGGCCTGGGCCGGGATGTCGGAGGCCGGGAAGCGCAGGTCGAGGTAGGACGGCAGCACGCCGTTGCCGTCCTCCGCCACCACGGTGCCGTGCCACTCGCGGTCGAAGCGGTAGACCAGGGCGCGGTCGAATCCGGTGAGCAGGCGGATGTCGGCGGCGAGCAGCCCGCACAGATCCTCGACGCTGGAGGCGCCGTGCAGGGCCTCGATGAAGGCCCGCAGCCGCGGGTAGAGCGTGTCGAGGGTGCCGGAGGCGGCGGTCTCGCCGGCATTCTCCTCGAATTCGAGCACCGTGCGGTCGCCGGAGCGGTGGGCGGCGAGGTCGTAGAGGCGCGGGCCGTCCCTGGTCTCGAGGGTCAGGACGCCGAGATAGGCCGCGCCGTCGTGGTCGAGCTGCGTCGTCAGCGCCTCGACGAGGGGCGCCCCGATCTCCGGCATCGCCTCGGCCAGCGGCTTGCCGCGGGCGTCCGCCGCCGGGCGGCCGGGGAGGTCGGGCAGGTTCGCGCTGGCCTGGGCGACGCGCAAGGCCGGTCCTTCGAGCGCCAGCAGGAAGCCGTGCGGCTGCAACGTGCCGAGGATGTGGATCGGCTCCTTGTCGCAGGCCGTGAGTTCCGCCGGTTGCACAGACCGCATGGCTGCCCTCATCCCTCGCGCCGCTCGCATCGTGACTGGGTTCTACCGAGGCACCTTAAGGGAAGGCCGCCAATCCTACCAGTGCGCGAAACCCGCACGGCCTCGTGAATCAGTCTCTCCCTCAGGTTCTCGTGCGGCATCCCATGCGGACTCGTTTCCCAGCGGCCGGCGATCGATCACGGACTTCGCGGTGTAAAACATTTGGTTTATCGATGCCGAGGGCCAGTAATCTTTGTATCATGCCCTTCTGAACACTGGGTATTCGTCAATGATTGGGATCCGCGCCGCCGAAGAGACGTGAGTCCTCACGCAGGCGGCAGGGTCGCATCCATGCGGCGAGGCCCGGATCCGCGCCGACACGCCGGACGGCCTAAGCTGCCGCAGAGGCCGGGATCGACGACGCAATAGCGCGCCGTCCCCGAGGCGCGTACGATCCGCGGTGAGCTTGCTGCGCGGATCGCCATCCTCCCGAGTTCCGTCCTCTAACCCAACCTCGAGGAGAGAACGGGCCATTCCCGACGTCGGATTCCACAACCGCCTCGACCTCAAGACGCTGCGTCCGTTCGTGGCGATCTGCGAGGGAGCACGCTCGGCGGCGCGGCGCGCCGGCCCGGGCTGCTGCCGCCGAGCAGATCGCGCTCCTCGTCGCGCCCCTGCCGCAAGCCGCCGCGTCCCGTTACGGTTGGATCGTCCCCGCCCTCCTCCCGTATAGACAGTCACAACCAAGACTGATGGAGGAAATGCCATGAGCGGACCGCTCGCGGGCATTCGCGTTCTGGAACTCGGCCAGCTCATCGCCGCGCCCTTCGCCACCCGCATGATGGCGGAGTTCGGCGCCGAGGTGATCAAGGTCGAGCCGCCCGGCGAGGGCGACCCCTTGCGCAAGTGGCGCAAGATGCACGAGGGCACCTCGCTCTGGTGGTACCTGCAATCGCGCAACAAGAAGTCGATCGCCGTCAACCTGAAGTCCCCGGAAGGCCTCGCGGTCGTCAAGCAGCTCGCCTCGAGCGCCGATGTCGTCGTCGAGAACTTTCGGCCCGGCGGCCTGGAGAAACTGGGCCTCGGCTGGGACGTGCTCTCAGCCCTCAACCCGAACCTCGTGATGGTCCGCATCTCCGGCTACGGCCAGACCGGGCCCTACCGCGACCGGCCCGGTTTCGGCGCCATCGGCGAGTCGATGGGCGGCCTCCGCTTCACCACCGGCGATCCGAGCACCCCGCCGGCCCGCGTCGGCGTCAGCATCGGCGACACGCTCGCCTCGCTCCACGGCGTCATCGGCGCGCTCATGGCGCTCCTGCGGGTCAAGACCGGCCAGGGGGCCGGCCAGGTGATCGACGTCTCGCTCGTCGAGAGCGTGTTCAACGTCATGGAGAGCCTGGTGCCGGAATACGACCTGCTGGGTGAGGTCCGCACCCGTACCGGCGGCGCGCTGCCGGGCATCACGCCCTCGAACACCTACCCGACCAGGGACGGCGGCTTCGTCGTCATCGCCGGCAACAGCGATCCGATCTTCCGCCGCTTCATGGCGGCGATCGGCCGGCCCGACCTCGCCGAGGATCCCTCCTTACGCAACAACGAGGGCCGCTCGAAACAGGCCGCGATGCTGGATGCCGTCATCACCGACTGGACGAAGAGCCGGAGCGTGACGGAGGCGCTGGAGGTGCTCGACCGCGCCGAGGTTCCGGCCGGCCGGATCTACTCGGTCGCCGACATCGTCACTGACCCGCACTACCTCGCCCGCGACATGATCCTGCAGGCGGACCTGCCCGGCGACACAAGGGTGAAGATGCCCGGCATCGTGCCTAAGCTCTCCGAGACCCCCGGTACCGTGCGCTGGCAGGGCCCGGCGCTCGGTGCCCACACCGACTCGGTGCTCGAAGAGCTCGGCTTCGACGAGGCCGCGATCTCCGCCCTTCGCCAGAAGGGAGCCGTCGCGTGAGCCGGATCGCTCAAGATCGGATCATCGTCGAGGAGGTCGTGACCCGCAACGGCTTCCGGATCGAGCCGGCCTTCGGCCGACCGCGGACAAGATCCGGCTGATCGACGTGCTCTCGACGGCCGGCATCACCCGCATCGCGGTCTTGTCCTACGTCTTGCCGAAGGCGATGCCGACGCTCGCGTCGAACGCGACGGCTGCGACCGCCTTCTGATCGGTGTGATCGAGTTTCGCGGAGATCCCCTCCCCCACCGGATTATCCAGGGGCGCAAAGCGAGATCGAAGGACAAATCTCTCTTGTCTCAGCCTGAATACGAACAAGCCCGCCAGCTTTCGCTGACGGGCTTGTTCATGTGCTTGGTTGCGGGGACAGGATTTGAACCTGTGACCTTCAGGTTATGAGCCTGACGAGCTACCGGGCTGCTCCACCCCGCGCCAGGGCGTGATCTGAGT
>NZ_JBEXZS010000112.1:0-61274 GCF_040593685.1 Methylobacterium sp. EM32
GCGGGACATCTGGCCGGGGTCCGGGCAGATTTGTGGAAAAATCGACGGAGCTGTGGCCAACCGGCGAAGCCCGGCCGCAGCACCGGCAGGCGTCGCGGGGGCCGGGGGGGGGGGCCCCGCGGGGGGGGGGGGGGGGCGGGCGCCGGGGGGGGGGGCCGGGGGGGGGGGGGGGGGGGGGGGGCGTCGGCCTTCGGGAGCTCCGGCGGCGGGGCGGGCTCCGGCTCGATCTCGATCGCGTCGAAATCCATCGGCTCGTCGCGGAACGCGATCTCCGACATCGGGTCGAACTTGTCGTCGAAGCTCGGCTCGGGCTCGGGCGGCGGTGCAGGTGGTGCCTTGGCGACCACCGGCTCCGGCTTCGGGGCGGGTTTCGGCGCGGGCTTGGCCACCATCGCGAGGTCGAGCACGTCGTCCTCGTCGGGCTCGGGCTTCGGCACCGCCACCGGGCGCGACCCGGGAGCGGGCGGCTCGGCCGGCTTCTGGTCGTCGGCGATGATGCGGCGGATGGAGGCGAGGATCTCCTCCATCGAGGGTTCCTGCGTCTTGTCCTGCGTCTTGGGGCTCGCGGCGCTCATCCGGCTCAACGCTCGAGTGCAGAGGATCGGGGGTCTTGGGTCTCGGGTACGCAGTATTCCACAGGGCCGGCCCCGCACAAGCGAGGCGGCCCGCGCAACTCACAGGAAGGCGCGCTCCAGCGCGTCGCCTTCCAGTTCGGCGCCTGCCGGGACGGCGTCGTCCGGGACGACGCTCGCCGGTTCGGCGCCGCGGGTCAGCGGCCGTCCGGCGTGCGCACGCCGTACCAGAGGTCCTTGACCTGGTCGTAATGCTGCTTGGCGCTGTACTGCGCCACCGGGACGGCGATGAAGCGGGTGGTGAGGCGGCCGACGGTCTGCACCACCTGGTAGGAGCCCACCACCCGGTCGCGCTGGGCCGCGATCAGGCTGACGCGGGCGGTCAGGAGCTCCTGCTGGGCGTTCAGCACGTCGAGGGTCGTGCGCTGGCCGACCCGGGCCTCCTCGCGCACGCCGTTCAGCGCCACCTCGTTGGCCTGGACCTGGGCCTGGGAGGCGATGACGCGGGCCTTGGCCGCCTCGAGGGCGCCCCAGGCGGTGACGATGCCGGCGCGGACCTGGTCGCGGGTCAGCTCGGCCTGGAGCCGGGTCTGGCCAACCTGCTCCTTGGCCTGGCGGATCTGCGCGTATTCGGTGCCGCCCTGGTAGAGCGGGACCGTCAGCTGGCCGACGATCGAGCCCTGGAAGTAGCGGGTATTGGCGATCTGCTGGTCAAAGACCTGCGCGGCGTTGCCGCTCAGCGCGACCGTCGGGTAGAGGGCCGATTCGGCGATCTTGACCTGCGCCTCGGCCGCGTCGACCGAGTGGAGGGCGGAGAGGATCGCCGGGTGCTCGGAGAGGCCGATCTCGACCGCCGCCGTCAGGGTCGAGGGGACGTAGCGGTCGATCGGCCGGCCGGGGGCGAGCTGGCGCGGCTCGACGCCGATCACCTGCCGGTAGGTCGCGATGCTGGTGCGCAGGTTGGCCTCGGCCAGGCTGACCTGGGCCCGGGCGCCGGCGAGCCGCGCCTCGGCCTGGGCGACGTCGGTGCGGGTGACCTCGCCGACGTTGAAGCGGTCGCGGGTCTGGCGGAGCTGCTCCTCCAGCACCTCGACGTTGTTGCGGTTGAGCTCCAGCGTGGCGGTGTCCGCCAGCACGTTCATGTAGGCCTGCGCCGCCGAGAACAGCGTCGACATCTCGGTGTTGCGCAGGGTCTCGCGGCCGCCCAGCACCTGCGACTCGGCCTGCCGGGTCTGGTTGTCGGTCCGGAAGCCGTTGAACAGCGTCTGGGTCACGGAGACGCCGGCGGAGCCCGGGATCAGGGTCTGCGAGGCGTCACCGCCGCCGATCTCCCCCCGGTTGGCGCCGAGGCGCCCCGAGACGTTGGCGACGCCGACGCTGGCCTGCGCGCTCACGGTCGGGCGGTAGCCCGCCAGCGCCCGCGGCACGTTCTCGTCGTTGGCGCGCTGGCCGGCGCGCTGCGCGTTGAGCGTCGGGTTGCCCGCATAGGCCCGCGCGAGGGCGGTATCCAGGGTTTCCGCGGCCGCGCCCTGGCCCGCCATGGCGAGCGCCATGGCGGCGAACCCGCCCAGCCGAAGCCTGCGGAACGCCTGAGTTCCTGTGTCAGTCACGCCTGTCTACCCTGTGCGGCTAGCTCACAATGACCGGCCCTGCACCGCGGGCGACTGAACCGGTTCGTCATATCGCTGTGCCCACCTCGATGATGACCTTAGCCGAGGGCGGTGCCGGGGGCATCGTCCCCGCACTGTGGATGACCGAGTTTGACCGGCGGTGCCGCATAAAAGCGACAGGTATCGTTAGGGAAATCCGGGCAGCGGGATCGGCGATTCGCGGGCGGTCCCGCGCCGGATGCCGGCGGAGCGCGCGTAGCCTGCAAGTCGTTGGTGAACGAATGCTTTCGCGGGCCGCCGGTCTCGCGGCCGCGGCCCCGGTCGCCGGGGATGACGCCCCGGATCGGGGCGCCGGGTCGGGTCGGCGCGCGGCCCGGATGGTGGGCCCGTGCGCCGCACCAAGGAAAAACCGCGCCGGGGCGGCGGCCCGGAGCCGCCGGCCGGCTCACCCGATCGGCGCAGGACCACCCTCTTCCGGTGGTGATCCGTGACTTCCGCGTGGGGCTGTCCCGCGCCGGAGCGTCAGAACGCGAAGCCGGCCTCGACCGCGAAGGCGCGCAGCGGCGGCAGGGTGGCGTCGAAGAGCGGGCGCGAGCCGAAGGCGTCGCCGGAGCGCACCCACAGGGTCGCCTTGGCCGGGCGGCCCTGGCCCTGGACGCAGGCGAGGCGACCGCCATCGGTGAGCTGCTCCAGCAATCCTTGCGGGCGCTGCTCGACCTGGCCGTTGATCAGGATCGCGTCGTAGGGGGCGTGGCTGGGCGCGCCCTTCTCGAGCGGGCCGACCTCGACGGTGACGCCGTCGCCGACCCCGCACTGGGCCAGCCGCTCGCGCGCCGCCGCTGCGAGGCCGGGGAGCGATTCGAGGGCGACCACCTCGACGCCGAGGCGGCGCAGGACGGCCGCCCCGTAGCCCAGCCCGGTCCCGACCTCGAGGACGCGGTGGCCGGGCTTGAGGGCCAGCGCCTGGATCAGGCGCGCCAGCACCATCGGGGCCGGCATGAAGCGGGTCTCGCCCTCCTCCGTGCCGACCGCCTGCGGCTGGTCGATATAGGCGAAGGCTTCCCTTTCCGCCGGCATGAACCGCTCGCGCGGGACGGCGTCGAACGCGTCGAGCAGCGCGATGTCGGTCACGTCGAACGTCCGGAGCTGGCAATCGACCATGAGGCGGCGCGCTTGCGCGTAGTCGAGCATGAACGTCTCTGGAGAGCTTGAGCGACGGCCAAGCCGCGACGGTCAAGCCGCCGGGCGACGCGGTTGTGGTGGATCGCCGGCCAAAAGGCAAGGATTCGGGCAGGGAGCCAGCAACGCCCGGTCTTTCGTGAGAACGACGGTCCGCGCCGGGCTCGGCTGCGCCAGGCACGACAGGCGGCGGCCGCCGGACTCACCTTGCCTCTCGCCCCCCCCTCAGCTGTCCGAATCGCACACGGATGAGGCGGGATGCCTCGTTTCTCGCCGTTGAGGGCAGCGCGCACGCTCCGGGCCGCCCGGGCCTCGCCGCGCGCCCCTTCGGCGAACCATTTTCGGCCGGCAAGTCTACGATTCTCGACAAGCAAGAATTGTACCGCAACTGCGCCGGCAGAATGGCGATTGCAAGGATAGCCTGAGCGAACTAAGTGCTACGCCCTAGGTAGAGCATGTCGTCGATAGCGGGGGCTGGGCGTTGAGCGGAGCCATGGGCGGAACGTTTGCTGCGGCGACGGAGAGAAGCGCATCATATCTTGCCGATCTTCTAAGTAGGGACCGCAGCTGGATAGGCGGGCGCACGGACCTGGACCGGGACATGCGGGCGATCGAGATCGACGGCGAGATCCCGGCGCTCGACATCTCGATCTATCTCAGGGACGGGGGCCGGCACCGGGAGGCCCTGACGATCCTGGAGCGCATCCGCGCCAAGAATCCGCTGAACGACATCGCCTATTATCAAGCCGCGCTGAATAGCGCGATGATGGGCAATCTCGCGGGCGCGATCCCGTTCGGGCGCCGCGCCTTGCAGATCCAGCCCTCGAACATCGAGTACCGCTCCCTGCTCGTCCGGGCCTTGTCGATCGCGGGGCAGACGGGCG
This sequence comes from Methylobacterium sp. EM32, assembly GCF_040593685.1. Lineage (NCBI taxonomy): Bacteria > Pseudomonadati > Pseudomonadota > Alphaproteobacteria > Hyphomicrobiales > Methylobacteriaceae > Methylobacterium > Methylobacterium sp. EM32. Next base: position 4,246 of record NZ_JBEXZS010000112.1, read on the forward strand.
CGGCGCGTCGCCTGATGCTGACCTCGCACGAGACCAACCCGGACCATCGCCGATTCTTCGCGCGGATCAGCCAGTTCATCGACTATTGCGAGGCGCACCCGCTGCAGGGCGCCCGCGACACCCTCGACCGCCTCGTCGAGGACGGGCTCTTCCTGGAGGCCGATGCCGTTCGCCACCATGTTCTCGAGGCGGTGACGCAGGGCCGGCCGTTCTCGTTCGCGCGCCTGGGCGACGGCGAAGGCGCCTGGCTGTCGTTCAACGACTACGACGAGGGCCGCTACGACGCACTCTACCGCGCCCACCGGATCGAGTTCCTGCGCGACTGGTTCGGCACCGACCGGCTGATCGACGCCGAGGGCTTCTTCCGCTTCTCGATCGGCCTCCAGACCGGGTTCGCCGGTCACGACCTCATCGGCATCCCGCCCGCAGTCCGCCTGGACCAGGAGCAGGGCTTCCTGAGCACGCGTGGGATCGCGTCTTCGGTGAACGTCTTCCGGTATATCGAGGCGATGCCGGGGCCGGCCAGCAAGCGCTTCACCTCGAACAGCATGAACCTCACCCTGAACGACACGCCGTTCTACCGCGACCTGATCGCGACCGGCCGCCCGTTCGGGATCATCACGAGCCAGCCCGGCCTCGCCGACCTGCTCCGCGCCAGGGGCGTGACCGTGGACCACGCCTACGTGGTGCCGGGCGACAGCCGGAACTTCTCGCGGGGCGAAGGCTCGGACGAGCCGGTCTGCCAGTACCCAGACTTCCTCGAACAGGTCGATGCCCAACTCGGCGCCGAGAGCCAGGCCGGACGGATCTGGCTCGTGGCGGCGGGCTACGTGGGCAAGCGGTACATCCAGACCATCCGCGACCGCCGCGGCGTCGCCATCGATCTCGGCTCCCTCGCCGACCACTGGGCGCGCAACGGCCTGCCCTGAGCGCAGCGATCGCACGAGGCGACGCTCCCCGTCCCGAGAAGCGTGTCCGACACCGTCCCCACGAGGCAGCCGGATCCACGGGCGCCCGGAATCGCAGCCGGGCGCCGCAGCGCGCGGGCTGCCCGTCCCGTGGCGACCGCGCCGGAGGCCGGCGCGAATTGTGCCGGACGCCGCTGCATGGCCCGGGCGTCGCCTAGGGCGGCTGCGCCCTGCTCCTGATAAGTTTGAAAATTGGGGGCACGGCGAGATCCTCACTGGGATTTCAGCCGGCTCGAAGAATAGATGGAGGCCTCGCCCGGAATCGAACCGGGGTGCAAGGATTTGCAGTCCTCTGCGTAACCACTCCGCCACGAGGCCATCCGGGCCGGCAATCAGCCGGCGATCGGGCGGTCCGGGCTCGTGAGCACCGGCAGCGCCGTCTCCCCGGCGTCGGGCGGACGACCCGGGGACGAGGGGTCATTAGCAGAGCCCGGCCCGGCTCCGCAACAGGGATCCGGTGGCAAAACTGCGATCGGGGCCGTGAAATGAGCCGGCTTCCGAAAATCCCGCCGAAGATCCCCGCTTGGCCGGGGATCCGGCCAGAAACCTCTTGCGCCCCCTGCCCGCCTTGGGTAGAGGTCCCGCCGCGATCCCCGATAGCTCAGTTGGTAGAGCAGGCGACTGTTAATCGCCTTGTCGCAGGTTCGAGTCCTGCTCGGGGAGCCACCTTCTCCCGCCCATCGCGAGACCGCCGCCGCATCGGCCCGAGCCTGCGCTCCAGGCCGGCGCGAGAGCCCGTACGGTCGCCTGCCGGCTTTCATCCGAAAAAATCGACGGAACCTGTCGCCCAGTCCGGTGGTTTCTCGTTCAACTTGCTGCAACGCTTCTCTGCACGGCGCCGCGAAGCAATCCAGCAGCCATCGATACGGGAGTTACCAATGATCGGCTGGGCTATCACCTTCCTCGTCGTCGCCCTCGTCGCGGCTCTGCTGGGCTTCGGCGGCATCGCCGGCACCGCCATGGAGGCGGCCAAGATCGTGTTCTTCGTGGCGATCGTGCTGTTCGCCGTCTCGGCGATCTTCGGCCTGATGCGCGGCCGCTCGCCCAGAATTTGACGTCAGACCGGTGGGCGGGCCGCGATGAGCCCGCCTTCCCGGATCAAGGCGGCCCCGCGGGGCCGCCTTTTTTATTGGCTGGATCGTCTTTGATGGGCTGGATCGTCGTGCAGGCCGGCGCGGCTGCGTCAGCCCTCGGCGGCGCGCCGCATCCCGTCGGCCGGTGCCGGCCGCGTCCGCGCCCGGCGCGGCACCAGCCGGTGCACCGTCGCGGAGGGCAGCGGGCGCGACGCCGCGGCACGGGCGGCGCGCAGATCGGCGCATAGGATGGCCGCGGCGAGGTAGCCGCGCACGGAGACCTCGATCCTGTCGGGACGGATCGGCCATTCGAAGCGGGCCGTGGTCTTCATTCGCACCCTCCCTGTCACTGCAGTCATCGAGTCACGCATGGGATCGCACGCGCTCGGCGCGGCCCCGTTCGGTCTCCCGCGGCGGACGGGCGGGCCAGGCAGCCCTCGGAGTCTCACTGCCTGGCCCGTCGACCACGCCCGGCCGTGCAAGGGAGAGTGGACACGGCGGGTGCAGTGAGGAGGACTTCGCAAGCGCCGTGCCAGAAGCGGCACGAGGGCGTGTCGGAATGTGGACAACGCGACGGGGCATCGGCCGGGCCTCTCGCGGGGGGAACGGGCGCCCTCGTTCTAGGCAGGCCCGGCCCTCCTCTCGTTAACATTCGACAGGAATCGGGTCCGAGCCGGGTTAGGGGCTGCGGCATCACCTGCGGGCCTCGAGGGCGATCGCTCCGCGAAACGCCGCTTTCGCGCGCGGACGGGTGGCGGCCCCGCCCGGAATTCGGGCACAATGCTCCCGACCGGCCCAAAGGCCCTTCAGGCTCGAGTATTCCGTCTCGGGCGCCCCTTCTTCGGAGACAGACAGGCATGTCGATCGGCCCCTTCGTCACGGCGGACTGGCTCGCAGAGCGGCTCGCGGCGCCCGACATCGTCGTGCTCGACGGCTCCTGGTACCTGCCGGCGATGGGCCGGGACGCCGAGGCCGAGTTCCGCGCCGGCCACATCCCGGGGGCCATCCGCTTCGACATCGACGCGGTGCGCGACGAGGGCAGCGCCCTGCCCCACATGCTGCCCTCGCCGGAGGTCTTCGCCTCGCGGATGCGCCAGATGGGCATCGGCGACGGCATGACGATCGTGGTCTATGACGGGATGGGCCTGTTCTCGGCCCCGCGGGTGCGCTGGACCCTGAAGGCGTTCGGTGCCCGCGACGTCGCGATCCTGGAGGGCGGCTTCCCGGCCTGGGTCGCGGGCGGTCACCCGGTCGAGGAGGGCGAGGCGCGCCCGCGCGACCGGCGCCACTTCACCGCCCGCCTCGACCACTCGGCGGTGGCGAATGTCGGCGACGTGCAGCGGGCGCTCGCCGGCCAGGCCCAGGTGGTCGATGCCCGCTCCGCCGCCCGCTTCGCCGGCGAGGAGCCCGAGCCGCGCCCCGGCGTGCGCCCCGGCCACATGCCCGGCGCCCTGAACCTGCACTATGCGGCGTTGCAGGAGAACGGCCGGCTCAAGGACGAGGCGTCGTTGCGCGCGGCGGTGGCGCAGGCCGGCATCGACCTCGACCGCCCGGTCGTCACCACCTGCGGCTCCGGCGTCACCGCGGCGATCGTCGGCGTCGCCCTCGAGAGCCTGGGACGGCCGCCGCGCGCCCTCTACGACGGCTCGTGGTCGGAATGGGGTTCGCGGGAGGACCTGCCGGTCGCGACGGGGCGGTAGCCACCTCGTTCCAGCCTGGGTGCGATGCCCTGCGGCATGGCAGTCGCCCGACGGCTTCAACACCTCCGACGTCATCCCGGGGCCGCGAAAGCGGAACCCGGGATCGATAACCGCCGACGTTCGAGGATGAGGCGGAACGCATACCGCTGAGTTCTGCACCGCCAGCGGTTATGGATCCCGGGTTCTCGCCTTCGGCGAGCCCCGGAATGACGTTGAGAATGGCTGGCGCAGCCGCTGATTCGACCCGCGCCGGGCTCCCGCATCAACCCTCAATGCAGGATCTGACTCAGGAACAGCCGGGTCCGCTCGTGCTCGGGCGCGCGGAAGAACGCCTCGGGGGTGTTCGATTCGACGATCTGGCCCTCGTCCATGAAGATCACCCGGTCGGCGACCTGGCGGGCGAACCCCATCTCATGGGTGACGCAGAGCATGGTCATGCCCTCGTCGGCCAGCCCCACCATCGTGTCGAGCACCTCCTTGACCATCTCGGGGTCCAGCGCCGAGGTCGGCTCGTCGAACAGCATGATCTTGGGCGCCATGCACAGGGAGCGGGCGATCGCCACGCGCTGCTGCTGGCCGCCGGAGAGCTGGCCCGGATACTTGTGCGCCTGGTTCGGGATCTTCACCCGGGTCAGGTATTTCATCGCGACCGCCTCGGCCTCGGCCTTCGGCATCTTCTTCACCCAGATCGGCGCCAGCGTGCAGTTCTCGAGCACGGTCAGGTGCGGAAACAGGTTGAAGTGCTGAAAGACCATGCCGACCTCGCGCCGGATCTCGTCGATCCGCTTGAGGTCGTTGGTGAGCTCGATCCCGTCGACGACGATGCGCCCGGCCTGATGCTCCTCCAGGCGGTTGATGCAGCGGATCAGGGTCGACTTGCCGGAGCCCGAGGGACCGCAGATCACGATCCGCTCGCCCTTGCGCACGCTGAGGTCGACGTCGCGCAGGACGTGGAAGGCGCCGTACCACTTGTTGACCCGCTCCAGCGACACCGCGACCGGCGCGCTGGCGAGACGCGCCGCCGAGGTGTTGCGGGGCGCGAGGTCCGGATCGGTCTCGGGCAAGGGACCAGGGGCCGTCGGAAGGGGGGAGGAAGCCATCGGGGAACTCACCGTGTCTGGCCGGCCGCGAGCCGCCGCTCGACGAAGCGGGCGTAGCGCGACATGCCGAAGCAGAAGACGAAGTAGAACAGGGCGGCGAAGGCGTAGCCGGTCATCACCACGGTCGGCGCCGCCCAGGCGGGATCGACCCGGGCCGATTCGATCGTGCGGATGAAGTCGAAGATGCCGACGATCGAGACGAGGCTGGTATCCTTGAACAGCGCGATGAAGCTGTTGACGATGCCGGGAATCACGATGCGCAGCGCCTGGGGCAGGATGATCAGGCGCATCCGGTGCCAGGGGCTCAGGCCCAGCGACATCGCCCCCTCGGTCTGGCCCCGGGGAATCGCCTGCAGGCCGCCGCGCACCGTCTCGGCCATGTAGGCGGCGGAGAACAGCGCGATGCCGACGAGCGGCCGCGCCAGCCGGTCGACCGTGACGTCGCCGGGCAGGAACAGCGGCAGCATCACGTTGGCCATGAACAGCACGGTGATCAGCGGCACGCCGCGCCAGAACTCGATGAAGATGACGCAGAACAGCCGCACGATCGGCAGCCGCGAGCGCCGCCCGAGCGCCAGCAGGATGCCGAGCGGCAGCGAGGCGACGATGCCGACGAGCGACACGATCAGCGTCACCAGCATGCCGCCCCAGAGCGCCGTCGGCACGGCGGGAAGCCCTAAGCTCGGCACCCCGGTGAGCAGCAGGTAGGAAGCGACCGGGAACACGACGAAGAAGTAGAGCGCGCCGAGTGCCCGCTTCGGCGCGTCGAGCCACAGCATCCAGCCGACGCCCAAAGCCATCAGGGCGAAGAAGACGTTGGGCCGCCAGCGCTCCTCGATCGGGTACGAGCCGTAGATGAAGTAGTTGATCTTGGCTCCGACGAAGGCCCAGCAGGCCCCGACCGGGCGGCCGATCACCTCGGCCCGGCAGGCGTCGCGGTTCTCGCCGGTCCAGACCGCGTCGAAGACGAGGAAGCGCAGCAGCGGCGGCACCGCGAGCGCGATGACCGCGAGCGCCGCCAGCGTCATCACGGCGTTGGCCGGGCTGGAGAAGAGGTTCTGGCGCAGCCAGGCGAGCGGCCCGGCGACCAGGGAGGGCGGCGGGGAAGCGGGCACCGCCTCGCGGCGGACGAAGGTGAGCGGCAGGGGCTGGGAGCCGGCAGTCATCGGAGTATCACCGCTCGATCAGCGCGACGCGCCGGTTGTAGAGGTTCATCGCGAAGGCCGTGACGAGGCTGATCGTCAGGTAGACCGCCATGGTGATCGCCACCACCTCGACCGCTTGGCCGGTCTGGTTCAGCACCGTGCCCATGAAGACCTGGACGAGGTCGGGGTAGCCGATGGCGACCGCCAGCGACGAGTTCTTGGTGAGGTTGAGGAACTGGCTGGTCAGCGGCGGCACGATCACCCGCATCGCCTGCGGGATCACGACGAGCCGCATGGTCGGGCCGGGCTGGAGGCCCAGCGCCCGCGCCGCCTCGGTCTGGCCGCGGTTGACCGCCTGGATGCCGGCCCGCACCACCTCGGCGATGAAGGCGGCGGTGTAGACCGTGAGCCCGAGCACCAGGGCGACGAATTCCGGATAGAGCTGCATCCCGCCGCGCAGGTTGAAGGTGCCCTTCACCGGAAAATCGAGCGCCACCGGGGCGATACCGAGCAGCGCCAGCACCCCGTAGGCGAGGAGCGGCAGGCCGAGGACGAGGGCGAGGCCGACCGCCAGCACCGGCAGGCGCCGGCCGGTCCGCGCCTGCTCGCGCCTGGCATGGGCCCGGAACAGCAGCGTGCCGGCGATCCCGATCGCGAGGGCGAGGGGCAAGGCCCAGGCATCCGCCGCGAGCAGGGGTTTGGGCAGGTACAGGCCGCGCTGGTTGAGGAAGACGGAGGTGCCGAGGGCGTAGGAATCGCGCGCGGAGGGCAGGCTCGCCAGCACCGCGACGTACCAGAACAGCAATTGCAGCAGCAGCGGGATGTTGCGCAACACCTCGACGTAGACGGTGGCGAGCGTCCGCACGATCCAGTTCGGCGACAGCCGCGCCACGCCGACCGCGAAGCCAAGCAAGGTGGCGAGCACGATGCCGATGGCGGCGACGATCAGGGTGTTGGTGAGCCCGACCAGGAAGGCGGTGCCGTAAGTGGAGGTCGCCGCCGTGAAGGGGATCACCGTCTGGTTGACGTCGAACCCGGCGGTGTTGCCGAGGAAGCCGAAGCCCGAGGCGACGCGGGCGTTGCGCAGGTTCTCGGCGGCGTTGCCGATCGCGATCCAGGCCACCACGCCGACCGCGAGCAGCAGCAGGATCTGGTACGCCGCGCCGCGGATGCGGGGATCGTAGAGGGGCGAGACCCGGGGCGGACCGGACGGCGCATCGGCCGGAAGCTGCGTCGGCAAGGCGGTGTGCTCGCGTCTGTGGTGACCGGGGGCCGGGGGCCGGCGCCCGGGGGACCGGGCGCCGCGTGTCATGAGGTCAGCGGATCGGCGGGCCGTATTGCAGGCCGCCCTTCGACCACAGGGCGTTGACGCCGCGCTGGATCTTCAGCGGCGAGCCCTGGCCGACGTTCTTCTCGAACACCTCGGAGTAGTTGCCGACGAGCTTGATGATCCGGTAGGCCCAGTCGTTGGTGAGACCCAGATCGGTGCCGTACTTGCCCTCGGTGCCGAGGATGCGCTTGACGTCCGGGTTGTCGGACGACTTCACCATCTGGTCGACATTTCCTTGCGTGATGCCGGCCTCCTCGGCGTTGAGCATCGCGTAGTGGGTCCAGCGGACGATGTCGGCCCACTGGGCGTCGCCCTGGCGCACCGCCGGTCCGAGCGGTTCCTTCGAGATGATCTCCGGCAGGACGATGTTGTCGTCCGGCGCCGAGGCGCGCAGGCGCTCGGCGTAGAGGCCCGAGGCGTCGGTGGTGAAGGCGTCGCAGCGGCCGGAATCGTAGGCCTTGAAGGTCTCGTCGGCACTGGCGAAGGCCACGACCTCGTATTTCAGCTTGTTGGCCCGGAAGTAGTCGGCCAGGTTCAGCTCGGTCGTCGTGCCCTGCTGGGTGCAGACCGAGGCGCCGTCGAGCTGCTTGGCCGAGGTCACGCCGAGCTTCTTCTTCACCATGAAGCCCTGGCCGTCGTAGAAGTTGACGGCCGGGAAGTCGAGCCCGAGAGTCGTGTCGCGCGACATCGACCAGGTGGTGTTGCGCGACAGGATGTCGACCTCGCCCGACTGGAGCGCCGTGAAGCGGTCCTTGGCCGAGAGCGGGATGAAGCGGACCTTGGTGACGTCGTTGAAGATCGCCGCGGAGAGCGCGCGGCAGAAATCGACGTCGAGCCCGGTCCAGCGGCCCTGCGCGTCCGGCACGCCGAAGCCGGCGAGGCCCGGGTTCGAGCCGCAGGAGATGTAGCCCTTCTGCTTGATGCTGTTCAGCGTCCCTTGAGCCTGGGCGGCGCCCGCCAGCAGGGTGGCACCGAGCCCGAAGGCCAGGGCCGCAACGATTCTCTTCATGCGGTCTGCGTCTCCCGTTCCGGTTGCGGCGCTCTCTCGGCCGCCACCCGTTTGCCCAAGCACGAACGCTGCCTAAGCAAGAGGCATTCCAAGCGAAGCGGATTGTTCGGTCAAGGGGTTGGCCCGTGCGACGAACAGCCTAGGCGGTGCCGGGCTCTCCCAACCCAGGCTTGACGGCGACCGGTGGCGCGGGATGTGCTCCGGCGCGACAGATCACGCACCAGGGTCCCGATGAGCATCACCCCGCCCCGCGACAAGAGCCGCCTCGGCACCCGCACCCGCCTGGTCCATGCCGGCCGCGACCCGTCGCAGCAGCACGGCTTCGTCAATACCCCGATCTATCGCGGCTCGACCGTGCTCTACGAGAGCTACGACGCGCTCAAGCACCGGCGGTCGGAATACACCTACGGGACGGTGGGCACGCCGACGATCCGCTCCCTCGAGGCCGCCTGGACCGAGCTCGCGGGGGCCGCCGGCACGGTGCTCACCCCCTCGGGCCTCGCCGCCGTCACAGTCGGGCTGCTCTCGTGCCTCGAGGCCGGCGACCACCTGCTGGTGACCGATTCCGCCTACCGCCCGACCCGGATCTTCTGCGACGGGTTCCTGACGCGCTTCGGGATCGAGACCACCTATTATGACCCGACGGTGGGGGCCGGCATCGCGGAGCTGATGCGGGAGAACACCAAAGCCGTGCTCACCGAGGCGCCGGGTTCGCAAAGCTTCGAGATGCAGGATATCCCGGCCATTGCCGAGGCGGCGCATGCGCGGGGCGCCTGCGTGCTGATGGACAATACCTGGGCGACGCCGCTCCTGTTCCCGCCGCACGAGCGCGGCGTCGACATCGCGATCGAGGCCGGCACCAAGTACCTGTCGGGCGGCTCGGACCTGCTTCTCGGCCTCACCTCCGCCAACGCCCAGTACTGGCCGGCCCTGCGGCGCACCTTCGACCAGCTCGCGATCTGCGCCGGGGCGGAGGACGTCTTCCTGGCTTTGCGGGGCATGCGCACCCTGCCGCTTCGCCTGCGCGAGCACGGCGAGCAGGCGCTCGCCCTCGCCCGCTGGTTCCAGGGCCGGCCGGAGGTCGCCCGGGTGCTGCACCCGGCCCTGCCGGAGGATCCCGGCCACGCGATCTGGTCGCGCGACTTCCTCGGCTCCTCGGGCCTGTTCTCGATCATCCTCAAGCCCTGCCCCGAGGCCGCTGTGGCGGCGATGCTCGACGGGCTGGAGCTGTTCGGGATGGGGTTCTCCTGGGGCGGGTTCGAGAGCCTGGTGATCCCGTTCGACTGCGCGCCCTACCGCACCGCCAATCCGTGGGCGCCCGGCGGGCCGGGCCTGCGGTTCCAGGTCGGGCTGGAGGACATGGACGACCTGACGCGGGATCTGGAGGCGGGGTTCGCGCGGTTGCGGGCGGCGAGCTGAAAATAGAATTCACTAGCAGGTGAGTGACATTGCAAGGTCGAGCGCGCCTCCCCTCTCCCGTGTGGGAGAGGGGCCGTGGGGATCGAAGATCCCGCGTGAGGGTGGCTCGGTTTCCGCAATGACCCTGAACCGCTGAGCTGCGCAGCTCGACGCACAGTGCTGAATTCTGAAGCCGAGCCACCCTCACCCCTACCCCTCTCCCACACGGGAGAGGGGATCCCGCGACCCAATTTTATTCCGAACAGACATAGAATTATTTTACGGCGCCAGCCACGTCGCCCCCGGCTCCGCCCCGTCCCAGGTGAACAGGGCCCGCCGGTGCCCCGCCCGGGCGAGGTACAGGAATTCGAGCCGGGCGGCGGTGAGCACCACCACGCGAAACTCCGGAAAACCCGCCTCCACCGCGGCGTCGTCCTGCGGCTGGGCGTAGGCGCCGCCCTCGGGCAGGGGCGTGCCGGGGCCGGGCGCGGTGCCGTAGCAGATCCGGCTCATCGGCCGCGACGCCGCCCAGGCGGCCAGCGCCACGTCGTCCTGCCCGTGCAGCCGGGCCGTGCCCTCGATCCGGACCTGGATCTTGGCCTTGGGATCGTAGGCGTGGAGCGCCGCCCGGGGGTCGGCGGCGATCTCGGCGGCCTTGGCGGAGCGGGCGTCGCAATGGATCCGCAGGGAGCGGGCCGCTCGGTCGACCCCGCGCAGCACCACCGTGCGCAGGCGCGGGGCGCCGTCGCGGCCGAGGGTGGCGAGCGCCGGCGCGTGGAAGCCGCTCTGATGCGCCGCCCCCTCCTCCAGCCGGCGCCAAGCCTCGGCGAGGCAGCCCGCGAGGTCGTCGTAGAAGGGGGGCAACTCGGTCATGCGGGGCTCGCGCCCTCCGGTTCGTTCACCAATCTAGGGCACGATCCGCGGAACCGGGATGCCCCGGTGAAGCTTGTCTGACGAAGCTTGTCCGTAAGGTCACCCTGCCCGAGGTTTTTGCGCCATGACGCTCGGTATGACGCTCCGTACGACGCTGGCTTGGCTGCCCTTGATGGCCGCCCTCACGGCCGTGCCGGCGATGGCGGCCGACATGCCCGGCGCCTACGCGGCACGCGGCGGGGCGGAACCCTCCGCCGGCTGGCTGCCGCCGCCCCCGCCGCCTCCCGCCGTCGCGGTCGAGGCGGATGTGGTCGTCGTCGAACCGCCGCCCCGCCGGCTCCTTGGATTCGGCTACGCGCCGATCCTGCCCTATTACGGCGTCTCGACCGGCCCCTACAACTATCCGCCGCGGCGCGAGCCCGGGGTCGGCGTCGGGCTGTTCTGAGATCCGGGCGCCTCGCAGGCGGCGAGTCGCTCGGCCACCAGCGCCTGCATCGCGAAGAGGTGGCGGTCGCGGATGCCCGTCGCCTCGCAGGCCGCCACCGTGTTGAGCAGGTACTCGGCGCTCGGGCCGGTGGGGCCGCAGGCCGCGGCGATGTGCGCGGCGATCTCCGTGTCGGTGAGCCGCCCGGCGTAGCGCGCCCCATTCCGGTCGGCCACGAAGGCGAGCGCAGGCACCGGGCCCTCCGCGGTCTCGGCGGCGACCCAGCGGGCCGCGTAGCCGCGCCCGCGCATCTCCCGCCGCCAGACCGGCCGCACGGAGGCCCGCAGGTCGTCGCCGGCGATCCGGTAGGCGAAGCCGCGGCACTGCCCGCCCCAGTCGAGGGCCAGCATCACCCCGGGCCGCTCCGGCGTGCCGCGAAAGCCCGGCTGCCACAGGCAGAACCGGCGGTGCCAGCCCCGCACCCGGGCCTCGCGCCTCTCCGAGAACGGGAATTCCGGCCGCCACATCAGGGCGCCGTAGGCGAACAGCCACAGGGTGTTCGCGTCGCCCGGCTTTTCGGCCAGCGCCGCGTCGAGGCGTGCATCGGCCTCCGCCTCGCCCATCAGCGCCATGCCGTAGCCGGGGCCGCGCCCGTCGGCGGTCACTGGGTGGGGATGGGCCCGGGCGATCAGCGCGGCATCGAGCGTGAGGGAGCGTTTCAGCATCGTGGCCGTTAGTCGGAGAGGGGTGCGGCAGCGCAGCTTTGGGCCGATCGCAGGCGATCGGTGCGGATCGCCTTTTCCGCCAAGCGTGGCCGCCCCATGTTAGTGCCGTGCTAACAGCACAGGTCTAGGTTGATCCCGGAGGGTGATCCGGGATCGGGTTGTCCGGGAATGGAGGACGCGTCATGGCCATCACGGGTCGCTTCAATTTCCGCAAGACCGTCACCGGCAAGCTCGTCCTGCAGGTCGAGACCGAGCGCCGGTCCTGGTGGCCCTTCGCCCGCGCCGCCTCGCCGGGCCATGTCTGGCGCGACGCCACGCCGAAGGACCTGACCGCGGTGGAATTGCAGCAACTGCTGAACCTGCGCCGCAACCCCGGCTACATGCCGCGCAACCCGGTGATCTTCATGATGGGTCAGGGTCCGAGGGAGACCCCCTCCGCCGAGGTGGTGACCCTGGCGGCCCACCGCGCCGTCGGCCAGCAGCAGGCGGGGTGAGCGCGGCACCGCGCGCGCCCGGCCGCGTTGTCCCGGTCCGGAAGGCCGACGAATCACGGCCGCGTCGAACGGGAGAGCGCGCAGCATGGGCATGACCTTCGTGAACCAGGCCGTGATCGAGGCGCTGTCGGAGCAGATCGTCACGACCTACTGCGCCGCCGCCGAGCCCGCCGAGGCGCCGGCCCGCGCCCGGCTGATGGGCGAGGTGATGCACGCCATCGAGGAGCCGGTGGGCACCCGCACCCTGGCCGAGCACGGCCCCGATCGGGTCAACGCCGTGCTGGCCGACTGGGAGGCACAGGAGGGCCGCAGCTTCGGCCTGCGGCTGATCGAGATCGATCCCGGCCGCACCCTGGTGACGATGGGCTGAAGCGACGGCCCGTCAGGCTCGACGGCCCGTCAGGCTCGACGGCCCGTCAGGCTCGACTCTTGCCGAGCTCGACCAGCAGCTCCGCCAGCGGGCCGGGGGCGCTCACCATGGCGTCGTGGCCGGTGGCCAGGTCCCGCCAGCCCCAGCCGGGCTGGCGCCGGACCCAATCCTTGACGCCGTCGAGGGTGGCGTAGGACGGCGCGGTGCAATCGACGTAGGTGCGCGGCAGGCCGTTGCCGACCGGGCCGCGGATCGGCAGCGGACTCTCGTAGGTGCTGAGAGGGTGCGGGGTCAGGCGCCGCTCCACCCAGGCCGCATCGGCCGGGTCGAGCACCCCGAAGGCGGCGGCCGGCGGCGGCGGCAGGCTCAGGCCCCCGCTCGATTCCGCGGCCGCGTGGCGGCGGGCCGCCACCACCTCGGGCGGCAGCCCGTCGAAGGGAGAGCGGCCTGGCTCCGCGATCAGCGCATCGAGGTAGACGAGGTGGCGCAGCCGCTCCGGCATCGCCTCCGCCACGCCGCTGATCGCGAGGCCCCCGAAGGAATGCCCGACCAGCACGACGTCGCCCAGTTCCTCGGCCGCGATCACGCCGGCGACGTCGCGCACGAAGGTGTCGAGGGTGATCTGTTTCGAGAGGAGGTGCGCCCGCTCGCCGAGGCCGGTGCAGGTCGGGGTGAAGACCCGGTGGCCTTGCGCCCGCAGGATCTCCGCGACGCGTACCCAGCACCAGCCGCCGTGCCAGGCGCCGTGCACCAGCACGAAGGTCAGACCATCCGGCATCCCGCCCCTCCCGTCATCGTTCGGGGGAGCGAAGCGCGAACGGAGGCGGCGCGCAAGGCCGCCCTTTCGAGGTCGGCATCCGGATCACTCGTCCGCTTCGTCCCGGTCCTGCCGGTTCGCATCGAAGCCGGCGATCATCCGCTCCAAGGACTGGAAGCTGCGGACCGCCTCCTGGGTGCGGCCGGCGGCGCACTTGCCCTCGGCCGAGCGGTACCACAGCAGCATGCTGTTGAAGGCGTGCTGGTGCGGCGCCTCGGCGACGCGGGCGCGCCGGGCGGTCTCGGCGTCGAACCAGACCCGCACGGCGTGGCCGGCATTGGTGCAGACATCCGCCGAGGGTGGTAGGGCGGCGCGGGAGACCGTGGGATCGCACAGCATCGCGAACCAGATCGCCCCGGCGGCGAGGCCGGAGGCGCCGACCATGCCGGCGGCGCCACGCAGGCGCCGGCGCCAGTCGGGCCGCGCCGCTTCGGAGGCCGGCAGGGCCTCCACGGCTTCGGGCCAGCAATGGGTGTAGTGCACCGAACCGTCGGTGTGGTGGTGGGGCCACGGATGGGTCATCGAGCACCCCCTTCGGGCAGGGTGGGACTCCGGGGCCTCGCGTGATTGATCAAGGTGGCCGGGTCGCAAAAGGGTCGGCAGGAGGGTCGCGGCAGGACGAAAAGCCGCGGCCGATCGCCGAACGATCTTGCGGCGGCATCGGGACCTCGCGAGGTAGGCGAAGGCTTAGGCCTTGTGGGTGGCCATGGGCGTGTTCCAGCGCACATTCCGCGCGCAGGGGTGGATGATTTTCCGGTCGCCTTGCTCTTCCTGTCGGCAATGGCGCGGTGACGGCGCCCGCGATCGGGAGGACGATATGCATCGGCATCCAGCAGCCGGCACGGCTGCGGTCTTTCTCAGACATGCAACGGCCGTGATGGCCGCGATCTGCCTCGGGACCCTATGGGCCGTTCCGGCCCGGGCGCAGGACGGGCGGACCCCGCAGGCACAGCGTTGGGCGACCGCCTGGGCCGGCTCGGTCCAAGGGCCCTACCCGGTCGGCAACCCGTCGGCCCAGCCCGATCAGAGCTTCGCCTTCCCCGACCCGGCCGAGGGCGCCCGCGACCAGACCATGCGGCTGGTGCTGCGGCCGGACGTCTGGGGCCGCCAGGCCCGCATCCGGGTCTCCAACGCCTTCGGCACGCAGCCCCTCACCCTCGACGGCGTCCATGCCGGGCTGCAGCTCGGCGGCGCGGCCCTGGTGCCGGGCACCAACCGTCCGGTGCGCTTCGCCGGCCAGGACCGGGTCACGGTCCCGCCCGGCGGCGAGGTGTGGTCCGATCCGGTCGCCCTGCCCTTCGCGGCCGATCCGGAGGCGCCGCTGCTCGCCGGGCGCAAGCTCGCGGTCTCGCTCCACGTCGTGGGATCAAGCGGGCCGATGACCTGGCACGCCAAGGCGCTGCAGACCTCCTACGCCACCGCGCCGGGCGCCGGTTCGCGGGGCACTGAAGAGGGCGAGGCCGCCTTCCCGTACTCCACCGCGTCGTGGTTCTTCGTCGATGCCGTCGACATGGCGACGAGCGCGCCGACCCCGGTCGTGGTCGCCTTCGGCGATTCGATCACCGACGGTACCGCCTCGACGATGAACGGCGACGACCGCTGGCCCGACGTGCTGTCGCGCCGCCTGCACGCGACGCTCGGCAACCGGGTTGCGGTGATCAATGCCGGCATCGGCGGCAACCAGGTGGTCGGCCCGGCGGAATACGGGCCGCAGAAGCCCTTCCCGGGCGGGCCCTCTTCCCTGTCCCGGCTCGACCGCGACGTGATCGGGCTGTCGGGCGTCGCCAGCGTGATCTGGCTCGAGGGCATCAACGATTTCAGCCGCAACGGCGAGGCCTCGCTTCCCGCCGTCGAGGCCGGGATGCGGGAGGGCGTCGCGCGCCTGCGCGCCCGCATCCCCGGCGTGCGGGTGATCGGCGCCACCCTCCCTTCCGCCAAGGGCAGCTCCAGCCCCGCCCACGGCCATCCCGAGCAGGACGAGAAGCGCCGCGGCCTCAACGCCTTCATTCGCGACTCGGGCGTGTTCGACGGCGTGGTGGATTTCGACGCCGCGACCCTCGATCCCACGACCGGCGGATTGCGCCCCGAGATGGTCCCGGAGAGCACCACCGGCGGCAAGGGCGACCGGCTGCATCCGAACCGGGCCGGCTATCTGGCAATGGGGAGCGGGATCGATCTCGGGGTGGTGCTGACGAGGCGGTAAGGTCTCAATGGCCCTTCACCCGGGCGTAGAGGCGGCAGTCGCGCGGCTCGGGCTGGAGGTTGGGATGGACGGTGTGACGGCGCAGGACGCCCTCGAACCGCATCCCGGCCTTCTCCATCACCCGGGCCGAGGCGTGGTTTTCCCCGTCGCAGGTGGCGGAGGCACGCCAGATGCCGGGCTGCGCCAGGACCCAGTCGCCGAGCGCCCGCAGGGCTTCCGGCATCAGGCCGCGCCCCCAGGCGGCGCGGGCCAGCACGTAGCCGAAATCCGCGCTCGTCCCGCCCGGGCGCAGGTCGATGGCGCCGACCGGCCCGGCTCGGCCCGGTTCCTCCAGCACGTAGGTGAAGCCGGTCCCGGCCGCCCACCGGTCCGCGCAGGCGTGCAGGTAATCTCGCGTCTCCTCGACGCTCCGGTGCGGGCGCCACGTCATGAAACGGGCGACCTCCGGATCGGCCGTGTAGGCGGAGAACAACGCCTCCGCGTCGGCGGGCTGCGCCGGCCGCAGGATGAGGCGCGCCGTCGTGAGGCTGGGCGGGGGGGTGAGGTTTGCGGCGCTCATGTCGCAGCGTAAGCTCATGACATCGCGAATCGACCCGCGGAGCTTGGCACGCCATGCGCTTCCCCAGCCAGCCCGGTCTCATCGCCGGCCTCAGCCTGCAGGTGACCAGCCTGGAGCGGTCCACGCAGCTCTGGCGCTCCATCTTGCGCCTGAAGCGGGCGAGCTACCTGGCGGTAGTGAGCGTGATTAATCTTGGAATGGGCTGAAAGGGTTCGGGCTCAAGATTCTCGCGGGTTCTGCTGGTAAGCGATGAAGAAAATTGGCTGTCTTCAGATTTTTGCTGCGGCGATAGCTCTGGTATCGCTGTCCTTGTATACTCGCATGTCTCTCTGGCCGTGGGATGAGTCTGTCGTTCAGCTTCCAATGGGCGAGGCAATCGCGCGTTTTCAGGCGTGGGGAGGATTCATCGAGCCTCAGCCCTACGTGCTGCGGATCGACACTCCATATGGAACGCTGTCGGCGAAACTATGGGTCAATTGGGGGCCGGCCAGGACGATCAACCTGTACCGTACGCCTGAAGACTGGCTTGTTGGCATCGGCGGCGGTGGTGATGCGGTCATGATTGACGTTGTTGATAAGTCGGGGCCGCGTATGTTGACCGACAAAGAGAGGAATAAAACTGACGATGAAAAGTGGATATTTCTCGGCTATGCGAGTGCCGACGGATTCATTTCAGCCTCTCGGCTGCCAGAATGTATTGAATTATTGGGCGAGGGTTACACTCCCTATAGGAAAAAATATCAGAATCAGCATTTTTGTTCATTTCCATTGAAACAGTAAGCGGATGAAGGGCGAGTGGCGCTGAGCGAACATGTGCAACAGATCTACACCACAAAGTCATCTGAGGTTGCGCAGCGGAACTCGAGTTGCACAACCGCTGCAATTTTAGGATAGCGGAACGCCGCCTACCAAGCCGTAAATCCTCAGCGGTTATCGATCCCGGGTTCTCAGCTGCGCCGAACCCCGGGATGACGATGGAGGATGTCAGGAGGCTCTTGCGTACAACCGGTCCGCCCGGCTCTCAAACGCGTCCGTGAACTTGCGGAAGGCGCGGTCGAACATCTTGCCCATGAGCAGGCCGAGCGCCAGGCTCTTGAACTCGTAGGTGATGAAGAACTCGACCGTGCAGCCGCCGTTCGGCGCCTCGCGGAAGGTCCAGCGGTTCTCCAGATGCCGGAACGGGCCGTCGATGTACTCGGCCAGGATCTTGTGGTTCGGCCGGTCGAGGCGGACGCGGGTGGTGAAGTGCTCCGAGATCGCCTTGTAGCCGACGCCCATGTCGGCGACGAGCGTCTCGGTGCCGTCCTCGCCCTCCTGCCGGCGCAGCACCCGCAGCGACTCGCAGAGCGGCAGGAACTCGGGATAGCGCTCGACGTCGGCGACGAGGTCGAACATCTCCGTCGGGCTGTGGCGGACGGTGCGGGTGGTGCGGAAGCTCGGCATCGGGTCAGACGGTCCCCAGCCGGTCGAGCCGGGCCTGCTTGAGCCGGGCGAAATCCTCGCCGGCATGGTGGGAGGAGCGGGTGAGCGGCGTCGCCGAGACGAGCAGGAAGCCCTTGGCGTAGGCCGTGGTCTCGTAGGCCTTGAACGCGTCCGGCGTCACGAAGGACAGGACCGGATGGTGCTTCTTCGTCGGCTGCAGGTATTGCCCGATTGTCAGGAAGTCGACCTCGGCCGAGCGTAGGTCGTCCATCAGCTGGAGCACCTCGTTGCGCTCCTCCCCTAAGCCCACCATGATCCCGGACTTGGTGAAGATGGTCGGATCGAGCTCCTTGACCCGCTGCAGCAGGCGGATCGAGTGGAAGTAGCGGGCGCCGGGGCGCACCGTCAGGTACTTCGACGGCACGGTCTCGAGGTTGTGGTTGAACACGTCGGGGCGGGCCGCCACCACGACCTCCAGGGCGCCGTCCTTGCGCAGGAAGTCGGGGGTCAGGATCTCGACGGTGGTGGTGGGGCTCAGGCGCCGGATCGCGCCGATCACCGCGGCGAAGTGCGCCGCGCCCCCGTCCTTCAGGTCGTCGCGGTCGACCGAGGTGATGACGACGTGGTGCAGGCCGAGCTTGGCCACCGCCTCCGCCACCCGCTCGGGCTCGGCCAGGTCGAGGGCCTCCGGCATTCCGGTGCGCACGTTGCAGAACGCGCAGGCCCGGGTGCAGGTATCCCCCATGATCATGAAGGTGGCGTGCTTCTTCTCCCAGCACTCGCCGATATTGGGGCAGCCGGCCTCCTCGCACACCGTCACGAGCTTGTTCTCGCGTACGATGGCCTGGGTCTCGGCCCATTTCGGCGAGCCCGGCGCCTTGACGCGGATCCAGTCTGGCTTGCGCAGGATCGGCTGGTCGGGCCGGTGCGCCTTCTCCGGGTGACGGGGACGCTGGTCGTTGCGCAGGAGATCGAGGACGACGGCCATGGGATCCGGAACGGCAAGGGGTTTCGAGACGAAGAGCGCCCGCGAACCCCTCGCGGCGCCTCCGTGACTTAAGATGTCCGGGGCCCCGGGGCAAATGGGGCGTGACGCGCCGCCGCGCGGCGCGTCCTCCTTGTGCCTTCGCATGTCTGCGAAGGCGCCCGGCACACGCGTGCCGGCTTGCCGTCGCGCAACGGGTTCTACGGGTCAGTAGCGCCGCTCGCCCCGGACCGCCCGCACCACCGCGATGATGATGACCGCCCCGATGGTGGCGGAGAAAAGGTTGCGCCAGAACCCGAAGATCGGGATGTGGAACTGCGCCGCCAGGAAGTTGCCGACCACGCCGCCGATGATGCCGAGCACGATGTTGCCGAGCAGGCCCATGTTGGAATTCATGAACCGCTCCGCCAGCCAGCCCGCCAGCGCCCCGATGACGATGGCCATCAGGAAGCCGACGCCCGGCTGACCGAGCGCTCCGTACACGTGACCGTCCATGGTGTTCCCCTGTCGCGCCGCCCTGCGCGGCCGCCAAGCTCCTAGATGGGGTCGGCGTGGCCGTGTTGCACCCGCCGCGTATCACTCACCGTGAAACCTGACGATGCGGAACCCCGCCGGCGCGGGGCCGTTCTGGGAGCGGGCCCGCACCGCCCCACGCGCGGGCCTCCCCCGGAGAGATCTGTCCCATGACGCTGAAGACCGCCCTCGCGACGGCCGCCCTCCTGCTCGCCTGCGGGCCTGCCCTGGCCCAGTCCGCCGCGGCCCCGACCGCGACGCAGCCGGAGACCAGCGCGATGACGACCCAGCAGGTCAAGACCGCCACGGTGCAGTTCATCACCCTCGCGCCCGCCGCGGCGGTGACCTCGCGCATCCTCGGCACCAAGGTCACCAACGCCCAGAACGAGTCGATCGGCGACATCGCCGACCTCGTGATCGTCGACGGCAAGACCGTACAGGCGGTGGTCCTCGGCGTCGGCGGCTTCCTCGGCATCGGCGAGCGCTACGTCGCGGTCAGCCCCGAGAGCGTGACCCTGGTCCGCGACGGCGACGGCTGGAAGGCGAGCGTCGCCACCACCAAGGACGAGCTGAACAAGGCCCCGGCCTTCGAGTACAAGAAGAAGGGCTGATGGCTTGCGGCGCCCCGGAAAACCGGGGCGCCTCTTCGAGCGTCTTCTTCTCGCTCGGCAGAGCTGACATCCTCCGCGTCATCCCGGGCTCCGCCTCGCGGCCCCGGGATGACCCTGTGGGTATCAATTCCGTAGAGGCTGACAGGGGTTCCGAGCGCTCCGGCTACTTCGCCCCCGCCCGCCGCTCGCGGAACACCAGGGCGAGGTTGCGCAGGTAGATCACCGTGCCGAGGCTCTGGCCGAGGATGAAGACCGGGTCGCGCCGGTAGAGCGCGTAGCCGAGCAGCACCGCCGAGCCGCCGAGCGACAGGAACCAGAACGAGAGCGGGATCACGCTGCGCCCCGCCTTCTCGCTGGCGATCCACTGCACCAGGAAGCGGGCGGTGAACAGCCCCTGCCCGACGAGGCCGACCATCAGCACGAGGTCGATCGGGCCGGTGAACAGCGACCAGAAATAGGCGCTGAGCCCGTGCATGATGTCGGCGACCATCGGGCTACTCCGTCTCGACCTGCGGCACCCGGCGCCGGCGGCGGATCAGCCACCACACCCCGGCGAGGTCGAGGATGCCGACCCAGAGCCGGTCGAACAGGCCGTAATTCGAGTGCCCGGTGAGGCGCGGCCGGTCGACCACGTCGGCATGGACGACGGAAAAACCTTCGCGGGCGACGAGGGCCGGCATGAAGCGGTGGAGCGCGTCGAAATAGGGCAGGCGCAGGTAGACCGCCCGGCGGAAGACCTTGAGGCCGCAGCCGGTATCCCGCGTCGCGTCCTTGAGGATGCGGCCGCGCACCCCGTTGGCGATGCGCGACTGGATCATCTTGCGCCGCCCGTCCTTGCGGCCGACCCGCTGGCCTTGCGCCAGTCCCGCCTCCGGCCCGGCCGCGGTGAGCGCGGCGACGAGCGCCGGGATGAAGGCGGGGTCGTTCTGGCCGTCGCCGTCGAGGGTCGCGACCAGCTCGCCCCGGGCCGCCAGCACACCGGTGCGCACCGCCGCGCTCTGGCCGCAGCTCTCGCGGTGGCGCAGCACCCGCAGTTCCGGATGGCGCGCTTTCGCCTCCGCCAGGGCGGCCGGGGTCGCGTCGGTCGAGCCGTCGTCGACGTAGACGATCTCGAACGGGCGCAAGGGCGCGCAGGCGGCCGCGACCTCGGCGACGAGGGGCGCGATGTTGCCGGCCTCGTTCTTCACCGGCACCACGACGCTGAGGCGGATCGCCTCCGGATCCGGCATGGCGTTCGGGCTCTCTTGCTGGGTCTGGATCACGGCGTCACCGCATAGGCCGACAGACCGACTGGCTTGCCGCCATTGATGTTGAAGCCCGTCACGCGGCCGACGGGCTGGGGCGGGGCTCCGGCCTCCGCCGTGCCGGCCGCTTGCGCGGCGCCGGCCGCCTGCGCGGCCGCGAACGCCGGGGCGAAGCGGTCCTCGACGTAGACGAGGCGGCAGCCGCCCTGCCGGAGGAAGGCGGCGGCTTCCTCTGCGGAATCGAGCATCGCGAGGTCGGTGCCGATCAGGAAGACCAGGCTCGGCTCGCGGTAGCCGAGCGTGCCGACCTTCGGGCTCGCGCAGGGCAGCGCGTCGCGCAGGGCCGCGAGGCGCGGCGAGACCTTGAGGGCGTGCAAGGCCGGCTGGGTGAGCCCGAACACTGCCGGGCCCAGCAGCGCCCCGGCGAGCACCGCGACGGCGAGCGCCCTCTCGGGGAAACCGTCGACGAAGGCGCGCCAGGCCAGGACCGCCACCGCGCTCGCCGCCAGAAGGAGCGGCAGCCCCGCCCACGGGATCGTCCGGTCGAGGCGCCAGGCGGCGATGCACAGGCCGACCGTCAGGCCGACGGGGATGAACGGCACCAGCAGCGCCACCCATCGCGCGCCCGGCCGGTCGCGGTGCACCGCCCCGCGGGCAACCGCCGTCACCGCCAGGATCGCGAGGGCGGTGCAGAGCGGCAGCACGTAGTGCGGCAGCTTGGTCGGCACCGCCTCGAAGACCAGCCAGGACGGCAGCACCCAGGCGATCAGGAAGGCGACCCCATCCTCCCGCCGGTTCGTCCAGGCGAAGGGCAAGGCCATCGCCGCGAAGGCCGCCGCCGGCCAGAAGGTGGCGAAGATGACCAGCAGATAGGTGCCGGGCGGCGCCCAGTGCTGGGTCTGGGCGGTGCCGACCTTGCCGAGCATGTCGTGGCCGACCGCCTCGCCGTAGAAGGCGCCGCCGCTCTTGAGCGTGATCGCGACGAACCACGGCGCCACCAGGGCCAGCACCAGGACGAGGCCGAGGCCCGGCCGCAGCGCCTTCAGCCAGGCACCGGAACGCGCGAAGACCGAGAGGCTGAGCGCCGCGAGGCCGGCGAAGAGCGGCACCATCGGGCCCTTGACCAGGATGCCGACGGCAACCGCGAGCCAGAAGGTCAGGACGGTGGTGTTCGGCAACCGGAGGGCGGTCGCGCGGGTGAGCCAGGCCCGAGCGAGCCCCCCCATGGCGGCGACCGCGCAGGCGGTGAGCAGCGCGTCGGTCTTGGCGAGCCGCGCCTCGGCCGAGAGCATGACGGAGGCGCCGACAAGGGCGGCCGCGAGGAAGGCCCCGCGCCGCGGCAGGAAGGCGAGCGCGGCCCAGTAGCTCAGCAGCACCGTGGCGACGGCGCCGAGGAGCGACGGGATGCGATAGAGCCAGATGGCGGTGCGGGCGCCCGGCACGCCGAGCGCCTCGCCGGCGGCGACGACCGCGCTCTGCGCCCAGTAGATGCCGACCGGCTTCTTGTGCCGGGCCTCGCCCTGGAAGCGGATGTCGACGAGGTCGCCCGATTCGAGCATCTGCTTCGAGGCCTGGGCGAAGCGCGGCTCGTCCCGGTCCATCGGCTGGAGCGAGGCGAAGCCCGGCAGAAAACAGATCAGCGACAGGACGACGAGCAGCGCGCAGGCCACCCCGTGGCTGCGCGCCCCGAGATCGAGGAGGCGCTCCGCGAGAAGGCCCACGGAGGCGGCGCGGCCGGGGCGGCGCCCGGCGGCAAGGCTCGTCAATGCACTGCTCCGAACCGGGGAACCCGACGCCCAGGGCCTTGGCCGGGCCGCCCGACCGGCGCCGGTCGCGGCGGGCGCCCGTGTCGGTGATCCGGGTGGGAATGTCAATTTTTCGGGGCGGGGCCCGCGCTCGCCCTGCCATGGCCGAAACCGCGATGCCCGACAGGGTCGCCCTCTCACAACGAGACGGATTGAATTGACTGCGACATTTATCGATTTTTGTATTGAAGCGCCGATAGACTCATAAAAAGCGCAGCATCCTTCTGTATGGTCGGCAGACTATACGGTCATAATATAACAAGTATTAAGTTTATTGCTATTTTAGTCTGTAAGATCTAGATTTCACGCGTGATCTTGACCTTGTTCTGATTCGTCTTCATACCGACCGCTTGATGATATTATGATGCCCTTATGCGCAAGGGACGTGTCGATGGCAGCTAATACTGGTACTGATTGGTACGATCTGTATAGGATATCTGTACCGATTATAGCGGCATTTGCGGGCAGCACGTTCGCTTTTGTGTACGTGATGATCGGTATCAGCATTGAAAAGCGAAAGCAGCTCAATCAAGAACTCGTTAAGCGGAGAATGAAGTTTTACGACGATGTCGCGACCAACTTAAATAGGATATTTTGTTTCTATCGCGCGGTGGGCGATTGGCACAGCCTCACTCCATCAAGCATTATTACCATAAAGCGCGAAGTCGATCGAGACTTCAATATGTTTAGATATATATTGTCTCAATCAACATATTCTGCTTATCGTCGCTTTGTCGATACGTACTTCAAGGAATTCAATGGTCCGGGGGTCGTTGCTAAGCTGATTATCGATCGAGAGCATATTGAGCAGCATATGGGAAGCAAATACGATTTTCGATGGGAGGCGGAATTTGCGGATTACGGATTGAACTATAAGAGGCACGAGGAGGCTTATACGGATCTCATGACATGCCTCGGCAATGATGTTATGGGAATCAGAGGTGGTGGCTTTTGGTCCGGTCTTTGGCGGCGCGTGCGGAGCTTTCTCGCTCGGCGTCCTTGTCAGGTTCGGCCGGTGCCAGCCGATGCTGATGCCCAATCAGGGCGGTTATATTACCAGCCGCGACCTTCAAATCGCACCATGTCGGAGGCGGGTCGGCCATCGCCGGATCGTAGCACGCGCTGCGACGCGCTCGATCGGATCTCGTAGCCGGCGGTTCGGGTCACGCCCTCTCGAACAGGAACCCATCCAGGGCCGGGATCGGCACCGACAGGCTGACCCCGCGCGAGGCCCGCGACAGGCGCCAGGGGCGCTCGCGGCCGGCGCGCACGGCCTCGGAGGGGCGCAAGGAACGGGTGGCGCCGTCCTCGCCGACCTCGTCGATGGTGAGGAAGCCGTAGACGAGCAGGCGCGAGGCCAGGAGCTTGGTCTCCCGGTCGCCCGCGG
Source organism: Methylobacterium sp. EM32 (assembly GCF_040593685.1). NCBI lineage: Bacteria > Pseudomonadati > Pseudomonadota > Alphaproteobacteria > Hyphomicrobiales > Methylobacteriaceae > Methylobacterium > Methylobacterium sp. EM32. The sequence continues at coordinate 28,401 of NZ_JBEXZS010000112.1, forward strand.
CCACCGGCAGGGTGCCGGCCTCGTAGACCGTATCCATCAGGCTGCGCTGGTCGCGCCGCGCGGCGGCGACCCGGGGGCTGGGGGCGAGCTCGTGATCGAGGCCGTGATCCGTGCGGGCCGGCCGCTCCTTGCGCCGGAACGCCACCACGGTGCCGCCCTCGACGGCGCTCCTCTCGCCCGACAGGTTACGCATACGCCCGATACCCTTCGCGACACAGCCTGTCGGCTCCCGTCGGGGCCGCGGCGATACGGAGGATTCGACGAATCGGCTTAACGCCCGATTGACCCTGTGGCGGCGCACCCCGTGCCGGATCGGTGCATACGCCCACTCTTGCCCCCGCTCTCGCCCACCCCCGCCGGCCCGTGTATGAGCGCGACGCCCCGACACGCCCGCCGAGGAATCCCGCGATGACCGAACCGGCCCCGTCCCGCCCGGCGCCCGCCCTGGCGGTGGAGGACCTGGCCTGCCGCTTCGGCCGGGTGCAGGCCCTGGCGGGGGTCTCGCTCACCCTGCGGCCCGGCGAGGTGATGGCGCTGCTCGGCGATTCGGGCTGCGGCAAGAGCACGCTCCTGCGGGTGGTGGCCGGGCTCGAGGCGCCGGATTCCGGCACGGTGCGGCTCGACGGGCGCCTCGTCGCCGGCGAGGGGGCGGCTTTGCCGCCGGAGGCCCGCGGCGTCGGGCTGATGTTCCAGGATTATGCTCTCTTCCCCCACCTGACCGTCCGGGAGAACATCCGCTTCGGTCTCAAGGGCCAGCCGGCCACCACCCGCGAGGCGGCCGACGAACTCCTGGAGCAGGTCGGGCTCTCGGACCGGGCCGGTGCCTATCCCCAGACCCTGTCGGGGGGCGAGCAGCAGCGCGTGGCCCTGGTGCGGGCGCTGGCGCCCGGGCCGCGGCTGCTCCTCCTCGACGAGCCGTTCTCCAACCTCGACCGGCGCATGCGCGACCGGGTGCGGGAGGACACGGTGGCGCTCCTGCGCCGCACCGGCACCACCGCCCTGATGGTGACGCACGATCCCGAGGAGGCGCTCGCGGTCGCGACCCGCATCGCCCTGATGCGCCGCGGCCGCATCGTCCAGGTCGCCACCGGCGAGGCCCTGTACCGCCGCCCGGAGAGCCTGTTCGCCGCCCGCTTCCTCGCCGACGCGGCCGAGATCCCGGCCCGGATCGAGGCCGGCCGGGCCGGGACGCCGCTCGGGAGCGTGCCCGCTCTCCACCTGCCCGAGGGCGCGGCGGTCCGGGTCTGCCTGCGGCCCGAGGCGTTGCGGGTCGGGCGTCCCGGCGAGGGCATGCCGGCCCAGGTCACGCGCCGCACCTTCCTGGGGGCGGCGAGCGTGCTGCATCTCGGGGTGCCGGGCGTCGAGGGGCCGCTGCGGGCCCGCCTCCCCGGCTCGGGCCCCTACGGGCCGGGCGACGCCGTCGGGGTGACGCTGGTGCCGGACGCGGTGCTGGTCCTGCCCGAGGAGGAAGCGGCGTGACCGGCAGATCCGGACCGCTTTACATTGAAACAACTAAAATCTAACGCGCTTGCTTTTGTTTCGGGTTTGCTTCTCAAGAGGGTGCCATTCCCGGGAGACGCTCCTTGTCCCTGTCACGCACCGCGCTCGCCCTCTTCGGTCTCGCCGCCCTCGCGGCCCCGGCTTATGCCGAGAGCGAGGTGAACCTCTACACCACCCGCGAGCCCGGCCTGATCCGCCCCCTCCTCGACGCCTTCACCAAGGCGAGCGGCGTGAAGGTCAACACGGTGTTCGTCGACAAGGGCCTGGCCGAGCGCATCGCCGCCGAGGGCGCCCGCTCCGCCGCCGACGTGGTGATGACGGTCGATATCGGCAATCTGATCGAGCTCGTCGACCGCGACCTCGCCCAGCCGGTGCGCTCGCCCGCCCTCGAGGCGGCGATCCCCGCGAACTTGCGCGATGCGGAAGGCCGCTGGTTCGCCCTCTCGACCCGCGCCCGGGTGGCCTACGCCGATCCGGATCTGCGCGACCTCGCCGGGCTGACCTACGAGGACCTCGCCGACCCGAAATGGAAGGGCAAGGTCTGCCTGCGCGCGGGCCAGCACCCCTACAACACCGCCTTGATCGCCGCCTACCTGGTCAAGCACGGCGAGGCCAAGACCGAGGCCTGGCTGCGCGGGCTGAAAGACAACCTCGCCCGCAAGGCCGGCGGCGGCGACCGCGACGTCGCCCGCGACATCGTCGCCGACCTCTGCGACATCGGCCTGGGCAATTCCTACTATGTCGGCCTGATGCGCAGCGGCCGGGGCGGCCCGGAGCAGAAGAAGTGGGGCGAGGGCATCCAAGTGGTGCTGCCGACCTTCCAGGGCGGCGGCACCCACGTCAACGTCTCGGGCGCGGTGGTGGCCAAGTCCGCCCCGAACCGCGACAACGCCGTCAAGCTGCTCGAATACCTCGCCTCGGACGAGGCTCAAGGCCTCTACGCCAAGGCCGATTACGAGTACCCGGTGAAGCCCGGCGTCGCGGTCGACCCGCTGCTCTCCGCCCTCGGCCCGCTCAAGGTCGACACCACCTCCCTCGTCGAGATCGCCCGCAACCGCAAGGCGGCGAGCCTGCTCGTCGACAAGGTCGGGTTCGACCGGTAACGGCCGCCGCCGTCCCGCCATCGCCCAGGACAAGCGGAGCCGCCGTGGAGGGAAGAGCCTTCGTGCCGTCGCGCCCGCCGGCAGCCGCTCGCCAGACCGCGCGGCCTCCCCGACCGCGCCCCGCCGCGGCCCCGCGCGCGCGCAGCCCCTGGCTCCGGGCCTGGACGCTCGCCGCCGGCCTCACCGCCCTCCTGGTCCTCGCCCCGGTCGCGGCCCTCGGCGTCGAGGCGCTGCAGGGCTCGGGCGGGCTCTGGCCCCACCTCCTCGCCCACGTCCTGCCCCCGGCCCTCGTCGAGACCGGCCTGCTGCTCGCCGGCGTCGGGATCGTCGTCGTGGCGGTCGGCACCGGGGCGGCCTGGCTCGTCGCGGCCTACGAGTTTCCGGGCCGGCGCCTGCTCGACTGGGCGCTGCTGCTGCCGCTCGCCGTGCCGACCTATATCGGGGCCTACGCCTATCTCGACCTGCTCCACCCGGTCGGCCCGGTGCAGGGCGCGATCCGCGCCCTCCTCGGCTATGCCCGTCCGCGCGACCTGATCCTGCCCGACCTGCGCTCGCTGCCGGGCTGCATCCTGCTCCTCGGCTTCGTGCTCTACCCTTACGTCTACCTGCCGACCCGGGCGCTGTTCCTGATGCAGTCGGCGACCCTGGTCGAGGCCGGGCGCAGCCTCGGGGCCGGGCCGGCCTCGGTCTTCCTCCGGGTCGCCCTGCCGCTGGCGCGCCCCGCCATCGCGCTCGGCGCCAGCCTCGCCCTGCTCGAGGCGCTCAACGACATCGGGGCGGCGGAATTTCTGGGAGTCCGCACCCTCACGGTCTCGATCTACGACACCTGGGTCAACCGCTCCGACCTGCCGGGCGCCGCCGGCCTCGCGCTCGTGATGCTCGCCGCCTGCCTCGGCCTGATCGCGGTCGAGCGCCGGGCCCGGCGCGGGCGCGGCTATGCCGGGGCGGCGCAGCGCCCGCGGCGGATGGTGCGCAAGGTCCTGGCCGGCCCGGCGGCGCTGGCGGCTTTGGGTCTCGGCCTCGTGCCGGTCGCCCTCGGCTTCCTGGCGCCGGCGGGCTACCTCGCGGTCGAGGCGGGCAAGCGCCTCCACTTCGCCGGCCTGTCCGGGGCGATCCTGTCGGAGAGCCTCAACACCCTGCTCTATGCCGGCTTAGCGACCTTCATCGCCACGGCTCTCGGCCTCGTCGTGGCGGCGGGCCCGCGGCTGCTCGGCGGGCGCTGGCGCGAAGGGCTCCTGCGCTGCGCCACCTTCGGCTACGCGGTGCCGGGCGCGATCCTGGCGATCGGCCTCTTGCCGCCGCTCGCCGCCCTCGACGGGCTGCTCGACGGGGTGAGCCGGGCGCTCGTCGGTGTTCCGCTCGCCGCGATGGGCCTCGGCACCGGGGCGGCTCTGGTCTACGCCTACGTGGTGCGCTTCCTCGCGGTCACCGCCGGCAGCAGCGAGGCGGGCCTCGCCCGGGTGCCGCGCTCCCTCGGCGACGCCGCCCGTGTGCTCGGCCGGGGACCTGCCGGCGCCCTGGCGCAGATCCACCTGCCGCTGACCTGGCCGGCGATCCTGGGCGGCGCCCTCCTGGTCTTCGTCGATTGCGTCAAGGAACTGCCCGCGACCCTGATCCTGCGCCCGCTCAACGTCGAGACCCTGGCGACTCACCTCTACGGCGAGGCCGCCCGGGGCACCTACGAGGACGGCGCGGTCGCCGCCCTCCTGATCGTCGCGGTCGGGCTGCTGCCGGTCGCGCTGCTGCTGCGGGTCTCGACGCCGAAGGCGTGAGGCTCAGGCTTGTGAGGCTCAGGCTTGGCGCGGATGCTCCAGGAAGAACCGCAGCATCTCGGCGCTGGCATCGGGCCCGCGCGGCTCTGTGTAGGAGCCGTCCGGGCTGCCGCCGGACCAGGCGTGGCCGGCCCCGTGCAGCACCCACGATTCCACCATTCCCCGCCCCGCGGCATCGGCGTGGATCCGGCGCGTATAGGCGATCCCGCCCGGCGCCTCGCCCCGCGTCACGGTCTCCCGCAGCGGCGCCCCCGGCAGCGCCTGGGCCACGACCCGCTCGCCGTTGATCGGATTCACGGTCCGGTCGCCGTCGCCGTGGAAGACGATGGTCGGCACGGTCGCGCCCGGACGCGGCGGGGCGGCGCCGCCCTGCCCCATCGCCGCGAAGGCCGAGGGCATGTCCCGGGCCGCGCCGCAGGCGAGGCCCGAATGGATGCCGGCCGCCGCGAACACGTCCGGATAGGTCGCGGCCAGGATCGCCGCCGCCGCGCCGCCGGCCGAGAGCCCGGCGACGTAGACCCGGGTCGGATCGGCCCCGAACTCCTCGACCACGGCCTTCGCGATCCCGGCGATCAGCGCCGGCTCGCCGGCGCCACGGCCCTGGTCGCCGGGCTGGAACCAGTTCCAGCATTTCTGTGCGTTGGCCGAGCGCTCCTGGCGCGGATAGACCACGATCGCGCCTCGCGCCTCGGCGAGGTCGTTCATCCGCGTGCCCAGGGCGAAGTCGTCGGGGTCCTGGGTGCAACCGTGCAGCATCACCACGACCGGTAACGCCTGGCCCTCCCGGCCGGCCGGCACGTAGACCTTGTAGGTCCGGCTGCCGGCGGCGCTGGTGAAGCTGCGCTCCTCGAACCGCGCGCCCTCCGGCACCGGCACCGGACGGCGGGGCTTCAGGCCCTCGCCGAGGCCGGTCGCCAGACCGCCGGCCAGGTTGCCGGACAAGCCGTCGAAGGCGCCCTCGCGCAGCAGGCCGGTCAGGCCGGCCGGCGGGCGGAAGGTCTTCAGGGCCTCCGGCAGATCGCGCAGGGCGTCGGACATGCCCCGCAGGGCCTCGGATACGCCCGGCATGGCCTCGGGCATGCCCTGAAAGGCTTCATGCCTGTCTCGCGGCGGATCGGACGCCTCCGGCGCGCCGGCCTCCCCCGCGACCGTCCAGGCGCCGCCCGGCTCGGCCGGGGCCACGAGGTCGATCGCGGACTCCGTGGCCTCCCCCGCGCGCGCGGGGGAGGCCGGCGCTTGGGCGGGCTCGGCCGGGACCGGACGGCCCTGGATCAGCGCCACGGCCTCGGTCAGCCGGCCGGCGCGGGTGAGGCGGGTCACCTCGGCCATGTCGACGGTGGCTCCGAGCCCGCCTGCAAAAGATCCGCCCGGGGGAAAATTCCTGAATGCGCTCATGATCGGGATCCTGTGCGAGAAAAGGGGTCAGACGATGCGGTCGGCCAGCGCCGCCTTGACGGCGGCGCTGGCGTGGAAGGCGCCGAGCACGTGGATCGACGCGATGGCCGCGCGGGCGAGCTCCGGCGTCACGTCGTCGGCGATGCTGGCGAGCCCGAGGACCTGGATGCTGAGCGGGGTGCCCGCATCCCGCGCCGCCTCCAGCTCGGCCCGCGTGATGGCGGTGAGCCCGAGGCTGAGCTGCCGGCGCGCCACCGACTGGCGCAACGCCTCGTCCTGCCGGTCGAGCTGGTTGCGGACCGCCGTGCGGATGAAGTCGGCCCGGTTGGCGTAGAACCCGTCCCGCACCATCAGGTCGATGCGGCCGAGATCGACGAAGCCGAGATTGACCGTGACCTTCTCGCTGTCGGGCAGCTTGGGGCCCGGCCCCTTGGGCCGCAACTCGTGCACGTTCTCGGCCATTGCCATCTCCAGACCATCCAACCGGATGGTCTGGAGATGGTATGGGGCGTCGGACTCCGCAAGGGCGTGGCGCCGGGCGGAACGCCTGGCCGTCCGGCCCGGGGCGCCGGCGGCGTCGCGACCCGGACCATCCGGGGGCTTCGCCGAGGCTCAGCGAACGACCATCTTGCCTCGACGCAGCCCGGCACCCCACGTAAAGGCTTGACCTTGCAGGAGGGCGTCACCTCGCGGGAAGGCTCGACCTTGCCGGACGGCTCAAGGCCTCAAGACTAGCTTCCCATGATCGGCACCGCATGAGCAGACCCCATCCGAACCCGCCCGACCGCGGCGCGGCGCCCGGCCCTGCCGGGGACGAGACCGGCCTCGCCGCCGGTCTCGCGGCGGGCACGGCCACCCGCGTGCTCGCGATGCGGCTGGTGATGCTGGGAGTGCTGGCGGTCTCGGCCCTTCTCAGCGACGGCGCGCTGCATGCCGGCAGCCACTGGTTCATCCTCGCCGGCTACGCGGCCTCCTCGCTCTGGCTCGCCGCCACGGCACGGCGGCGCAACAGCGAGCGCCTGGCCTGGATCACGACCTTGCTCGACGCGGCGCTCGCCGCCTACATCGTGCTCGAATACATGATGGCGGCGGCCGACGCCGCTGACGAGCCCGGCACCCTGGCGAGCCGGCTGCCGGCCTTCCTGCTGCTGCTCGAATCCGGCCTGACCCTGCGGCCGCGCCACACCGCCGTGTTCGTCGCGCTCGTCGCCGGGGTGTGGTCCGGGGCGCTCGGCCTCGGCCTGCTCGAACCCCGCCTCGGCCTGCCGCCGGCGGGACCCAACATCTTCGGCCTCCTGTCCTTCCTGGTCGCGGGCGCCTTCGTGATCGAGGGGTCGCTGCGCCTGCGCCGGGGCGTGGCGACGATGCTGCGCCTGGAGCACGAGCGGGCGACCCTGGCGCGCTTCGTGCCCGCCGGCATCGACCTCGTGCGGCGCGACGGGCCGACGGCGCTCCAGCCGCGCCATGCCTGCCTGCTCGCCCTCGACATCCGGGGCTTCTCCGCCCTCACCCGGCGCTGGGGCGAGGCCCGGGTGCTCGACTGGCTGCTGGCGGTGCGGGCGCTCGCCCACGAGGCGGTCACCGCGCATGGCGGCCTCGTCGACAAGTATGTCGGCGACGGGGTGCTGGCCCAGTTCGTCGACGGTGCGCCGGCCGCGCAAGCCGCGGCGGCGCTCGCCTGCGTGCGGGAGATCGAGGTCCGGATGCGGGCGATGAACGAGGCCCGCCGGCGCCAGGACCTGCCGCCGCTGGCGCTGACCGCCTCGCTCCATGCCGGCGAGGTGCTGGTGGGGGTGCTCGACGACGGCTTGCGGGCCGAGTTCACCGTGCTCGGCCCGGCGATGAACGCGCTCGCCCGGGTCGAGGCCCGGGCCAAGCGCGAGAACCTGCCGGTCGCGGTCTCGAAGCGGGTGATGCGGCTCCTCGGCCCCGCCGCGCCGCCGGCCCGCCGCCTGCCGCGCCGCCCGGGCGAGGAGGATTGCCCGGACCTGTTCGGCCTCGAACCCGTTCCTCTGACCGTGGCGTCGTGAGTGAAACCCAGATGACCGAGTTTCGCGGGTTGGAGAGGTCCATGGTCGAGTCTCCCATGGCCGAGTCTTCGAGGGCCGAGTCTCCGAGTGCCGCGTTCCGCCGGCCGCCCCGGCCCCTGCGGGCCGACGGGACGCCGCGCCGCGTCGGCGTCGAGATCGAGTTCATGGGCCCCCCGGCCCGGGTCGCCGCCACGGCGCTCGCCGCCGGCCTCGGCGGGCGCGTCGCCGAGGAGGATCCGCACGCCTTCCGGGTCGAGGGGACGTCGCTTGGCGACATCCGGGTCGAGCTCGACCTGCGCGCCGCCCATCCGCAGCGCCGGGTCTCGAAGCAAGGTTCTGGGCAAGGTTCAGGGCAAGGCGCAGGGCCCGGCCTGCCGGTCCGCGCCGCGGGACGGACGCTGGCGGCCTTCCTCGGGCCGGTGGTGCCGCGCGAGGCGATCACCGGCCCCCTCGCCTTCGACCGCCTGCCGGAGGTCGACCGCCTCGCCGCCCTCTTGCACGGCGCCGGCGGGCGGGGGCGCGGGGCGGTGCTGCTCGGCTCCCTCGGGCTCCACTTCAACGTCGAGCCGCCGGACCTCGACGCCGCCACCCTCACGGGCCTGCTCCGCGCCTATCTGCGGCGCGAGCCGGATTTGCGCCGGGCGACCGCCGCGGGCGGGTTCCTGGCCGCCCGCGGCCTGCCGCCGCCCTTCCCCGCGCCTTACGTCGCGCGGGTGCTCGATCCGGGCTACCGGCCCGACCTCGACGCGCTCGCCCGCGACTACCTCGCCGACAACCCGACCCGCCACCGCGGCCTCGACATGCTGCCGATCCTCGCCCACCGCGACGAGGCCGGGGTGCGGGCGGCCCTGCCGCCGGACGAGAAGGTGAGCCCGCGCCCGGTGCTGCATTACCGGATGCCGCAGGCCCATGTCGGGCTCGCGGGCTGGAGCCTGGCCCCGGCCTGGAACCTGTGGGTCGGGGTGGAGGAGCTGGCGGAGGAGAATGCTCCGCAGGCAGCAAGCCCCGATCCCGCTTGAGCGGAGCCCCGCCGGAGCGTAGAGCGTGACGGTGATGACCGACCACCGCTCCCCTCTCGCGACCTGCTGGTGGCGCTTCCTCTGAGGAAGCGGCCGTCGTTCATCCTGTCACGACCGATGCCGCCGTCCGGTGGGCACGGTCATTGGTATTCCGGCTCCCTTCGGCGCGGCGGCTCATCCTCCGGAGAGCCCCCATGCCCGTCGAAGCGCCGTCCCAACCCGTCATCCTCACCGGCGACCGCACCACCGGTCCGCTGCATCTCGGCCACTATGCCGGCTCGCTGCGCAACCGCGTGGCGTTGCAGCACAGCCACCGCCAGTACCTGCTCCTCGCCGACGCGCAGGCGCTGACCGACAACGCCCACGACCCCGCCCGGATCGCCCGCAACGTGATCGAGGTCGCGACCGACTATCTCGCGGTCGGCATCGACCCGGCGGTCACGACGATCTGCGTGCAATCGGCCCTGCCGGCCCTGGCCGAGCTGACCCTGCTCTACCTGAACGTCGTCACGGTGGCCCAGCTGGAGCGCAACCCGACGATCAAGGACGAGATCCAGGCCCGCGGCTTCGGCCGCGACATCCCGGCGGGCTTCCTGTGCTACCCCGCCGCCCAGGCCGCCGACATCACGGCGTTCCGCGCGACCCTGGTGCCGGTCGGCGAGGACCAGGCGCCCTTGATCGAGCAGACCAACGAGATCGTCCGCCGCCTCAACCGTCAGGTCGGGTACGATCTCCTGCCCGAGGCGCGGGCGCTGATCCCCGAGGTCGGCCGGCTGCCCGGCGTCGACGGCCGGGCGAAGATGAGCAAGTCGGGCGGCAACGCGGTGCCGCTCTCGGTCTCGGAGCCTGAGATCGCGGCGGCGGTCCGGCGGATGTACACCGATCCCGGCCACCTGCGCGCCAGCGATCCGGGCCGGGTCGAGGGCAACGTGGTCTTCACCTATCTCGACGCCTTCGACCCCGATCCGGAGGCGGTCGCGGCGCTGAAGGCGCATTACCGCCGCGGCGGCCTCGGCGATGCCGCGCTCAAGGAGCGCCTCGCGGGCGTGCTGCGCGACCTCCTCGGGCCGATCCGCGAGCGGCGGGCCGGGATCGCCCGCGATCCGGATCTCGTGATGGACGTGCTGCGCACCGGCACCGCGCGGGCGAGAACCGTCACCGCCGCCACGCGGGACGCGGTGCAGGACGCGCTGGGACTGTTCCGGCTCTGACGGGACCTGCTGCGCGAGACGGTAGTCCGCCCGCTCCGGGCCATCCCGGGGCGCGGCCGGGATCCGCTCATCCCTCTCCCGCCTGGGACAGGGGATCCCACGCCCGGACGAGATCGGGCGAGGCCGGACGGTCCTCGTCCGCCGCACCGCCCGCCCGGCGCGCGCTCGCCCGCTCGCTGGCCTCGGCGGCGCATTTGTCGGCGTGGACCGCCCGGTTGACCACTTGGAGGTTCGGCAGGCCCCAGTAGCCGAGGAGCTCGGGCCAGGGCCGCGCCCGCTCCTCGCGCCAGATCCGGTAGAGCGGCACCCGGTGGTCGACCTCGGCAGTGCGCAGCAGGCGCTTGCCGGACTGGGCGCAGCGATGGCCCTGGCGGCGCTTCAGCTCCTTCACGTGGTCGCTGGGGGCGGTCCAGAGCTTCCAGGCGGCGACGCAGGCGGCGTGCCACGCGGCGTTGCGGTTGGGCGTACCCGCCCCCCACAGGTCGCGGTGCCAGCCGAAGCGGTAGACCGGCTGGCCGCAGATGCAGCAATGCCCCTTGCCCAGGGCGTAGGGCGTCTCGCGGAACGGCGCCGGCGGCATCCGGAAGCTGAACGCCAAGCCCTGCTCGGACAAGTCCTTCTCGGAGAGATCCGCCCCGGCCGGGTCGAGGCGCCGGTCGTCGGGGCGCCAGCTGCCGAGGCGCCAGGTCCAGCCCTCCGGCTGGCCGGAGGCGGCGGCGAGTGCCCGCGCCAGCCGGTCGGCCCGCAGGATGTGGTGGCGCCAGTAGCTCTCGACAGCGAGCCGCGGCGTCGGCGGCACCAGGGGCCGCGACAGGGCGTGGCGCAGCACGGGCAGCGGGAACACCACCGGCAGGGACTTTTCCAGCCGCGCCCGGGCGGCCCCGTTGCGGGCCTCGCGCCACAGGGAGGTCGCCGAGGGCGGCTGGCCCGCCGGCCCGGGCTCCGCGACTCCGAGCGCTGGAAGCCGCTCCGCCAGGGTCGGCTTGGCCGGAACGCGCTTGGCCGCCGTCACCGTCTTCGCCGTGGCCGCTCGCTTCGCCATGCCGGTCCCGAATCGGCCCGCACCGGCCGCGGCCAGGGCATAACGCTGGAGCGCCGCCGCACCAAGCGGACCGCCCGGATACTCGCCTCAAGGCCGCCCCGCCCCGCTGGTCCGCGGCGGAATGCCGCCTATCTGACCACGGCAACGCTCGCGGCGCCGGGAGGCGCCGCTCCCGGACCAGGAGCCAAAGCCACCATGACCGCACCGTTCCTCGGCCGCCTGCGCCTCCTCGTCCTGGCGCTCGGCCTCGCCACCACCCTGTCGGCCTGCGACGCGGTCAACCGGGTGCCGACCCTGGAGGAGGCCGCGAAGTCGCGCTGGGGCGAGGTGCAGAACCAGTACCAGCGCCGCGCCGACCTGATCCCCAACCTCGTCGAGACCGTGAAGGGCTACGCCCAGCAGGAGAAGGACGTGCTGGTGCAGGTCACCGAGGCCCGCGCCAAGGCGACCTCGGTCAAGGTCGACGCCTCGACGGTGAGCGACCCGCAGAAGTTCCGCGAGTTCCAGGACGCCCAGAACCAGCTCTCCGGGGCGCTCGGCCGGCTCCTCGTCACCGTCGAGCGCTATCCCGACCTGAAGTCGAACGCCAACTTCCTCGCCCTGCAATCGCAGCTCGAGGGCACCGAGAACCGCATCGCGGTGGCGCGGCGCGACTACATCCAGGCGGTGCAGGCCTACAACACCGAGATCCGCACCATCCCGGGCCGCTGGATCGCCTCAACCCTCTACCCGGAGGCCAAGCCCATGGAGGCCTTCACCGCCACGCCCGACGCCAGCCGCCCGCCGAACGTGAAGTTCTAGAGCATTTTCCGACGAAGCGGATGCGGGTTCGCCGGAGAAAATGCGGCACAATCAAAGATCTGGAGAGCTTCGCGATGGCAGCGCGATCGTGAAGCTCTTTAAGCAGATTTAGCAAAAGTGGTGGCCGGTTTTGCGACAAAAATCTGCGACAAACCAACAGCCTGAGCGGGCGAAGCGTTGGCCTGCCGACGCAAGTCTGCTCGGGGTGATGCGCAGCCCGTCAGGCACGATCCGCGCCCTTCGCCTGATCCCGCTCCTCCTGATCGTCCTGGCCGGAGCGGCGGTGGCCCTCGACCTGCCGCCGCTCACCGGCCGGGTGGTCGACGGCGCCGGCCTGCTGCGGCCCGAGGAGCGCGCGGCGCTGGCCGCCAAACTCAAGGCGCACGAGGACAAGACCACCGACCAAGTCGTGGTCGCCACCGTGCCCTCGCTCCAGGGCACCTCGGTCGAGGATTTTTCCAACCGGCTCTTCCGCGCCTGGGGCCTCGGCACCAAGGCGCGCAACAACGGCGTGCTGTTCCTGATCGCCCCCGCCGAGCGCAAGGTGCGGATCGAGGTCGGCTACGGCCTCGAAGGGGCGCTGACCGACGCCCTGTCCAAGGTGATCATCGCGAGCGCGGTGGCGCCGAAATTCAAGGCGGGAGACTTTCCCGGCGGCATCCAGGCCGGCATCGACGGGATCCTCGGCATCCTCGGGGGCGACGCCGCCGAGTGGCAGCGCCGGGCCGAGGTGCGCGAGGATGCGGGCGGCACCCTCGATCCGGTCCTGGTGCTGATCCTGCTCGGGGTGATCGGCTTCGTCCTCGTCCGGCTCCTCACCCGGGGCGGCGGCGGTCCCGGGCGGCCGCACCGGCGCAGCGGCGGCAATTGGATCGTCGTGCCCGGCCCGAGCGGTGGCTTCGGCGGCGGCTATGGCGGGGGATTCGGCGGAGGAGGTGGCGGCTTCGGCGGCGGCTTCTCGGGCGGGGGCGGCTCGTCCGGGGGCGGTGGCGCCTCGGGAGACTGGTGATGCCGGACGTGAACCCCGAATCGGCGAAGCCGACGACGATCCTGAGCGAGGCGGAGTGCGCCCGCATCGCCGCCGCGGTCGCGGCGGCCGAGCGCGACACGGCGGGCGAGATCGTCGTGATGGTGGCGGCCCGCTCGGGCGCCTATCGCAGCCTGCCGCCGGCCCTGGCGCTGGCGGGCGCGCTCCTGGTGCCCTGGCCGCTGATCCTGCTCACCGGGCTCTCCGCCACCCGGATCTTCCTGCTCCAGCTCGCCGTGGCCCTGGCGCTGCTCCTCGGCCTGTCCGCGGCCCCGAGCCTCGCCCGCCTGCCCCGCGCCCTGCCCCGCGCCTTCCGCCGCGCCCGGGCGCGAGCCGCCGCCCGGCACGAGTTCCGGGCCCGCGGGCTTTCCCGCACAAGCGGCCGCACCGGCGTGCTGATCTACGTCGCCCTGGCCGAGCGCTACGCCGACGTGGTGACCGACACGGGGGTCGGCACGGCCCCCGATGCCTGGCGGCCGGTGCTGGACGACCTCGTGGCGGCGCTCCGCCGCGACGCCCTGGCGGAGGGGCTGGTGCGGGCGGTGGCGGGCGCCGGCGCGATCCTGGCCGAGGCCGCCCCGCCGCGCCCCGGCGACGCCGACGAGCTGCCGAACCGGGTGATCGTGACCGAGTAGGCGCGGCGCGACCCCGGTCCGGTCACGGCCTGCAGGTCCTCGTACGACACCACCATGGCGGGCGCGCCCGACGCTGGTGCTCGGTCACGCGTCCTCTCTGGTTCCGACGACGGCGCTGCCCGCCACTCGATGCGCGGCTGCGGAGCGACAGATCGGCCGACAGGGCCTGCACAATCGAACCCTGAGCCCACAAACGACGAAGGCAGCCCTAAGGCTGCCTGTCGTAACTCGCTCTTGTTGCAAGTTTTTAAATGGTCGGAGCGAGAGGATTCGAACCTCCGACCCCTAGTCCCCCAGACTAGTGCGCTAACCGGGCTGCGCTACGCTCCGACGCCCCGAAGAGGGCGAGCGGGGTATTAGCGCCGCGCTCATCGGGACGCAAGCCCCTTCCGCACGCGCGGGTCGATCGGCGTGGGCGTCGGGGCTGCGATGGCCGGCGGGACGCTGTTGATCAGGAAGGCGACGCCGTCGGAAGCGGTGGTGCGCAGGCGCAGGGTCGCCTGGTCGGTGGGGAACTCGTACCGGGCCCGGACGCGGTCCGGGAAGGCAATGACGAAGCCGGAAAATCACCTTCGGGCGGGTCGGGCCGCGCCCGTGGATGACCTCGGAGGTCATCGGGCGAGGCGCCGACGCTGCCAATGGACGGCGCGATGTCAGCTCCGGCTAGACGCTCGATGCCGCGCTGGGCCACATCCTGCAAGCCTCGGTCCGAGCGATGCCGCCCACGGGCACCGCCACTCCCCCTGCTCATCCGCCCGACAGCGGCTTGAGGAACTTGGCCTTGCCCCGGAACGACCAAGGCCCCTCCAGCCCGTGCTCGGCGCAGAACGCGTCGACGGCGCGGCCTACGCCGGGAAATTGTCCGCCGAGACGGTCGTAGTCGTCGGCGATGAACAACCCGCCGGGGCGCAGGACCGGCCACCACGCCCGGAGATCCGCCGCCACCGACGCCTCCTCGTGGCCGGCATCGAGGTGGATCACGTCGGCGGCGACGCCGCGCAGGCGCATGAGCTCGGCGGCGTTCACCGAGTCGAGCGGCAGCGGCACGATCCGGTCGGCCATGCCCTCGCGCAGGACGTTGGCCAGGAAGGTGCGGTAGAGGCTCGGATAGCCATTCTCCATCGCGAGCTCCGCGAACAACGCCGGATCGGCCCAGTGGTCGACGGCGCCGAGCCAGGTATCGACCGCGATGACGGTGCCGGGAACGCCGCCCGCTTCCATCGTCCGGGCGAGGTGGAGCGCGCTCGCGCCCTTCCAGGTGCCGATCTCGACCACCACGCCGGGGCGCCACTCTTGCACCGCCTCGTCGAGATAGGGGTGGACGCTGCGCCAGCCCTGGAGGTCGAGGGGGCGCAAGGTTTTCGGCGGATTCGCGAAGGGGTCGCGGCCGTGCCACAGTGCGTCGATGATCGTCTGGCGGGTCATGGTGCGGCTCGGAAGGCGGGGGACGAAGAGGGCGCGCCGGCGCGGGCCTCGGCGTAGAGGGTCTCGCAGGCCTCTAACCAGCGGTCGCGGGTGAACAGGCGCAGGACCCGCTCGCGCGGGACCCGGCGCGGGATGGCGAGGGCCGCCGGGATCGCCGCGGCCAGGGACGCGGCGTCCTCGGACGGAACCAGGCGGCCGGCCTCGCCGACGATCTCCGCGGCGGCGCCGCGGGCGAAGCCGGCGACCGGGAGACCGCAAGCCATCGCCTCGATCGCCGAAAGGCCGAACGGCTCGTCCCAGCACGGGGTGAACAGGAAGACCGAGGCGCGGCCGAGTTCGGCGGCGAGCGCCGGTCCGGGCAGGTGGCCGCCGTAGCGGACCGGCCCGCCGAGCAGCGGGACGACCGCGCCCTCCCAGTAATCCGGCTCCTCGACCGGGCCGAACAGGGTCAGGGGCAGGCCGGCACGCCGCGCCGCGTGAATCGCGAGATGCGCGCCCTTCACGGCCGTGAGGCGCCCGCTCCAGACGGCGGAGCCGTCGCCGCGCTCGCTCCAGGGCCAGGCGGCGGGATCGATGCCGTTGTGGAGGATCGACGCTTCCGGCGGGGCGCCGTCCGGCCACCAGGCCCGGAGATGCGCGGCCGAGGTCGCGGTGAGGCGGTGGGTCGGGCCGGGGCTGTCATGCACGAACCAGCGCAGGGCGTCGTAGGGCGGCGCGTGGAGCGAGGTGACGGTGGGGATCGTCTCCGTGCGCCGCTGCTCCAGCGGCAGGCGGCTGAAGGAGTTGTTGTGCAGGACGTCGAAGCCGCCCGCCGCGATCCGGTCGCAGGCGGCTTCGTAGGCGGCGTCGACATGGGCTCTCAGCCCCGGATCGCCCCGATGCTCCAGCCCCGGAAAGCGCGCCTCGTGGTGGACCGGGCTCACCGCGTCGAGGGTGAAGCGCGGATCGCTGTCGCCGGAGGCGAACAGCACGACCTCGTGGCCCCGGGCGGTCAGCCCCGCGGCGAGGTGCCAGCAATAGGCCTCGAGGCCGCCCGCGAAGGGCGGCGCGATCGGGTGGCGCAGATGGGCGAGGAGCGCGATCCTCACGCAGGGACCGCAACGGCGACGGCCGCGCCGCGGGCTTCGATCGCGCGGATGACGGAGGCCGAGTTGGTGTAGGGCTGGTGGCCCTGCTGGCCGGTGAGCGCGAGGTCGTCGGCGTCGGGGCGGCGCAGGATGCGGATCGGCCGGTCCGGCGTGTCGTCGATCAGCCCCATCACCCGGAAGGCGTGGAGCCAGTGCCCCATGGTGCGGTAGCCCCACTTGGCCTCGAACAATTCGGCGTTGCGCACCACGCTGTCGAGGTGGTGGACCGGCGGCATGTGGTGCGGGTGGTACTGGTGATAGGCGAGCCCGCCCTTCATCCAGGCGATCGGCAGGCCGCTCCGATCGAGGGCCTTGCCGAAATCGGTGTCCTCGCCGCCATAGCCGGTATAGCGCTCGTCGAAGCCGCCGCTGGCGAGGAAGGTGGCGCGCCGGATCGCGAAGTTGAGCGACCAGAAGCAGCGGTAGTCGGGGCAGATCTCGATCCCCGAGGCCGGGGGCCCGCGGCGGTCGGAATGCTTTTCCGCGACTTTGGCCAGTCCCTCGTAGGTCCAGTCCCCGGTGGCGGCGTGCTCGGGCAGGTGCAGGACCTCGCCCATCAGCAGGCCGTCGAGGGCGGCGAGGCCCGCCGCGTAATCGGCGACGAGGCCGGGGGCGGGAATGCAATCGACGTCGAGGAAGACGATCGCCTCGCCGGTGGCCGCCGCGACGCCGCGGTTGCGCGCGGCGGCGAGCGGCAGCGCCGCGCCCGGCACCCGGATCTGGCGCACCGGGAAGGACGCCTGCGGCAGATCGTAGAGGTCGTCCTGCATCACCGCGACGATGAACTCGACGGGTCGATGCGTCTGGCGCTCCAGGCCGCGCAGGACGTTCGCCAGATGGGCAGGCCGGCCCTTGGCCAGGGTCACGACGGAAACGGTGAACATGCGGGCTCTCGGCTCCGGCAAGGGGGGATGAGGAGGGGTCAGCCGGCCGCGACGACGCGCAGCGGAGGAGCGGCGCCGTGCCAGAGCTCGTCGGTCAGCCCTTCGAGCCAGCCGGCGGCGCGGGCGGCGGCGTCCGGCGCGTAGAGGCTCTGCAGAGCGGCCCCGTCGAGGGCGCGGGCGCGGGCCAAGAGATCGCGCCAGCCCTGGAGGTCGCCGGGCCAGACCGGCGCCTGGACCGCCGCGCCGAGGCGCACCAGGGCCTCGGCCTTGCGGGTCTGCTCGCCGAAATAGCGCCATTCCGGCATCACGATCAGGCGGCCGCCGACGCGGGCGACCTCGTGCACCGTGTTGTCGCCGGCCGAGGCCACCACGAGGTCGGCCGCCGCCAGGTACTCGGTGACCGAGGGCACCCAGCCGAGCTCGCGCAGGTTGGCGAAATCGGTCTCGTGGCCCTCGCGGTGGGTCGGCCCGAGGGTCAGCCACAGGGCGTCGGGCGCGGCGCGGGCCGCGACGGTGAGCGGGGCGTAGGGCGTGCCGCTGCCCCCGCCGCCGGTGACCGCCACGACGATCTCGCGGTCCGGGTCGAGGCCGAGCCTGGCCCGCGCCTCGGCCCGATCCGGCACCCGGTCGACGCTGGTGCACAACCCGCCGCTGTAGAAGGTCTTCGCCCGCAAGTGAGCCGGATAGTCGTCCTGCTCCATCCGCGCGTCGAACGGCGCCAGCATCCCGACGCAGGCCTCGTAGGACCCGACATGGCCGATATCCTGGCGGTCGCCGTGCATGCGGATCTGCACCGCCGGCACGCTGGCGATGCGGGCGAGGAGCGCGATCTCGGCCGAGACGTCGACGACGAACAGGCCGATGCCGCGCTCGTCGAGGTGATCGAGGATCTGGCGCATCGTCCGGCGCATCTCGGTGAGCCCGAGGGGGACGCAATGCATCACCTGCGGCGTCGGCTCGGCGTAGAGGCGCGGGGTCGGCACCGCGGCGCCGATCATGTTCGGCAGGGCCACGATCTCGACGTCGCGGGAAAAGCCCTCGAACAGGTGGGGACCGGCGGTCAGCACCGAGACCGGGCGGTCGCGGGCGAACTCGGCCGCCACCGCCATCGTGCGGTTGGCGTGGCCCCGGCCCTGGTGATGGACGAAGAACGCGATCGGCTTCTTCATGAGATCTCTCAGGAATACAGGGCGTCGGGCCGCAAGGCGGCGGCGATCTCAGGGAGGGTCGGGGGGCGGAGGAGGCGGATCGCCTCGGCGCCCTCGTCCCAGTCGATCAGGCCGGCGTCGCGGAACTGGCCGAGCCAGTAGGTCATGCACCAGCGCCCGTGCCGGGCCCGGAAGCGCGCCGCGTTGGCGAGGATCGGCGCGAAATGCTGCAGGGGCGGCACGTGGACCGGGTGGTGCTGGTGGTAGGCGCGCGCGCCGGCGACCCAGAAGGTCGGCAGGCCGCTCAGGCTGAGGCGGGCGGCCAGATCCGTCTCCTCGCCGCCATAGCCCTCGTAGGCCTCGTCCATGCCGCCGACCGCGCGCCAGGCCCGCGCCGTGAGCGCGAAGGACAGGCCCCAGAGCTGGCCGGAATCGGGCTCGGGGCGGATCCCGGTCACGGGCGCCGGGGGCCGGGCCGGATGGGCGCGGCCGAGCCGGTCGAGCGCCGCCTCGTCGCCCGCCGCGGCGTCGGGGGGCAGGTACAGCACCTCGCCGAGGAACAGGCCGTCGGTCCGCGCGGCGGCCCCCGCATAGGCCGCGACGAGGCCGGCGCCCGGGATGCAATCGACGTCGAGGAAGACCAGGAGGTCGCCGGACGCCGCCTCCGCCGCCCGGTTGCGGGCGGCGGCGAGCGGCATCGGCTCGCCCGGCACGTGCAGGTGGCGCACGGGGCAGCCGGGATCGGGCAGGTCGGGGGCGGGCTCCGCCTGCATCCAGGCGATGACGAGCTCGCGCGGGCGCGCGGTCTGGCGGGCGAGGCCGCGCATCAGGTGGCGCAGCCGGTCGGCCCGGCCGCGCACCAGGGTCAGCACGCTGGGGTCAGCCGGCATGGGCGTCGGCATAAGCGTCGGCATGCGCGAGCGCCCGGCGGAAATGCCCGACGCCCTCGATGATGCCGCGGGCATGCGAGGCCCGGGCGACGTAGGAGTGCCGGAGCGCCGCGTGGCCGGCGAGGTCGTCGGAATAGTTCGCAACGATGATCGACTGGGCGCGGGCGCGCAGCATCTCGACGTCGTTGCCCGAATCCCCGGCCACGAACAGGGCCCGCTCGGGCAGGCCGTAGAGGGCGCGGACGTGGTCGACGGCGGTCCCCTTCGAGGCCCGCTCGGGCAGGACGTCGAGGTAGCGGCCGTGGCTGTGGATCACGCTGGCGCGCAGCCCCGCGCGGGCGAGGCGGGCCCGCACGCCTTGAGCCGCCGCCGCGTCGCCGAAATAGCTCAGCTTGAACGCGCGCTGCTCCAGCGGGCCCTGGGGTGCGAGCCCGTCGAGGCCTTGAAGCGCGGCGCGCAAGGGCTCCCGCTCCCAGCCGGCGGCGATCGTCCCGCGCCAGGCGGCATCCGCCGTGTAGGTCACGCCGTTGCCATCGAGGTGGTAGATCTCGGAGCCGACCGAGGTGATCATCACCTGCGGCCGCGGGCTGTCCTGCTGCTCCAGCACCGCCATCGCGCTGTGGAACGAGCGCCCGGTCGCGACCCCGAAGGCCAGCCCGGCCTGCCGGCTGCGCCAGCGCCGGAAGGTGCTCAAGCCCGCCGCGCAGCCGACGAGCGTGTTGTCGATGTCGCAGATCAGGAGCTGGCGCGGCGCCCGCAACGGCGGCACCGGCGTGCCGAGCGCCCGCAGCAGGGCGTGGTAGCGCGCCGCGTGCCGGTCCCAGTCGTAGGCGGCGGCCGCCCGCGCGCCGCCGGCGACGCAGGCCGCGTAGAGGCCTGCGTCGTCGAGGATGCGCGTGCAGGCCGCCGCGATGGCGCCGGGGTCGCGCGGATCGACCAGGATTCCGTTGCCGCAGGTCTCGACGATGTCGTTCGGTCCGCCGCTGTCGGTGGCGACGAGCGGCAGGCCGGCGGCGGAGGCCTCGAGCAGGGTCAGGCCGAAGGGCTCGTTGAGCGCCGGGTTGACGAACAGGCCGCCGCGCGCCCGCGCATGGGCGTAGAGCGCCGGCACGTCCTCGGGCCGGTGGGTCTTCGGATAGGCGATCCGGCCGTAGAGATCGTGGCGGTCGATCAGGACCAGGAGGTCGCGCATCGTGGCGGCCATGTCGCCGTCGAGGGCGTCGATGTCCTCCCTCGTGCCGGCGACGACGACGAGGTTCGCCCGCGCCTGGAGGTCTGCGCTCTCGCCATAGGCCCGGACCAGGGCGGCGAGGTTCTTGCGCGCCACCGGCCGGGCCAGCGCCAGCAGCACCGGCTTCTCGGGATCGTGCAGGAAGCGCGCGATCGTGGCGTCGACCCGCGGGTCGGGCCGGCTGTCGGCGAAGCGGGCGAGGTCGCTGCCCGGCGGCAGGACGCGCACCCGGCCCGGATCGTAGGCGGCATAGCCCGCATACTGCACCTCCGCCTCGTCGCGCGAGGAGGCGATGACGAGGCTGGCGCGGGCGAGCGCCGCCTCCTCGGTGGCGATCCGGCGGGCGAGGTCGGGGTTCTCCGCCGCCCCCTCCCCCAGCATCGACGCCTTGACCCGGCCCAGCGAGTGGGCGGTGAACACGAACGGGATGCCCAGGCGCGCCTCGACGATCGCCGCCACCGCGGCGGCGTCGGCGTAATGGGCGTGGATCAGGTCGGGGGCCGATCCTTGCGCGCCGATCCAGGCGATCAGGCTCCCGGCGAAGCTCGCGACCTCCGCGTGCATCTCCTCCTTGGTCCGGTAGCCCGGGGACGCGCTCGCCAGCCGCACGAGCGCGACCTTGTCGCCGAGGCGCTCTTCGGGCACGGCGTAATCGGGCCCGGGCGGGCCATCGAACAGGCGCGTCGCCACCACGATCCGGTCGATCCCGGGATCCTGCGCCGAGGCGGCGACGAGATCGAGCAGGTAGCGGATATGGCCGCCGGTATCGGCGGTGAGCCCGTAGACGACGTCCCGGCCGCGCAGGCAGCCCTGCAGGGCGACGTGAAGAACGAACATCAAACCGCTGCCGTAGCGGGGTATCCCGAAGGATAGGACGATTCAGGTGAGGTACAGTCTGTGATCCGCGTCGCCCAAATCGCTCCGAACATCTTTCCCATTCCCCCGACCCATCACGGCGGCACGGAGCGGGTCATCCACGACCTCAGCACGGCGCTGCGAAGCTTGGGCGTGGAGGTAACGCTGTTCGCCCCCTCGGACAGTGCGACACACTTACCCCGTATCGGTAGCTATCCGAGCCTCGCGGCCCTGGAGCGTCGCTACGGCACCGTTGCGCCCGGGGTGCCGGCGGCGCTCGACGCCCTGCAGCTCGAGGCCCTGCGCCTGCGCCTCGACGACTTCGACATCGTCCATGGCCACGGCGAGTTCGCCCATGCCGCGCTCCTGGGCGAGCGCCGGCGACGCAGCCTGACGACGATCCACTGGCGGGTCGACGAGCTCGACCGGGCGTTGTTCTTCGAAGGGTTTCCGGACCTGCCGGTGGCGGCGATCTCGGCGGCGCAACAGGGCGGCATCCCGGCCGCGAACCGGGCCGGGATGGTGCATCACGGCATCGACCGGGACCGCTACGCCGCCTGCCTCGCGCCGGGACACTACCTCGCCTTCGTCGGGCGGATGACCGACCAGAAGCGGCCCGACACCGCGATCCGGGTGGCGCGGGCGGCGGGCTTCCCGATCCGGCTCGGCGGCACGATCGATGTCGGCAATCCGGGCTATTTCGACCGGGCGGTGCGCCCGCTGCTCGGCGATGACGCGGTCTATCTCGGCCCCGTCGACGACGCGGCCAAGGGCGCGCTTCTCTCCGGCGCCGCCGCGCTCCTGTTCCCGATCGACTGGCCGGAGCCGTTTGGCCTCGTGATGATCGAGGCGATGGCCTGCGGCACCCCGGTGATCGCCTGGAACCGCGGCTCGGTGCCGGAGATCGTCGAGGACGGGGTGACGGGCTTTGTGGTCTCCTCCGAGGACGAGGCCGTGGCGGCGCTGGCCCGGATCGGGGAGATCGACCGGGCGGGGGTGCGCCGCCGCTTCGAGGAGCGGTTCACCGCCGAGCGCATGGCGCGGGACTACCTCGCCCTCTACCGCCGCCTGCTGGCGGCCTGATGCGCACCGCCCTCCTCGCCTGGGACTACCCGCCGGCCCCGAGCGGCCTCTCGACCGCGGCGCGGGAGATCGCCGAGAGCCTGGCGGAGGCCGGCGCCGACGTGACGGTGTTCACCCTCGACCGCACGGGCACGGTGCGGGTCGGCGGCGTCACGGTCGTCGGCCTCGGCCTGCCGCCGGCGGGCGGCCTCGCCGCTTTGCGCCTATGGGGCTCGGTCGGCCACCTCGCCGCGCCGCTCGCCTTCCGCCGCGCGGTGCTCGCCGCCCAGGCCCGCGCGCCCTTCGACGTGGTCGAGGCGACGAACTGGTACGCCCCGGCGGCCCTGCTCGCCGGGCGCCGCGACCTGCCGCTGGTGACCCGCTCCTCGACCCCGGCGGCCTTCACCCGCGGTGTGCCGACCTCGCTGCGCGACCGCCTCGACAGGGAAACCGCCGACGCCCTCGAACGGCGCCAGGCGCGCGGGAGCGCCGGGCTCATCGCCAACACCGCGGCGCACGCGGCGGTGATCGCCCGGGCCTACCGCCTCCCGGGCCGCCGGCCCGACGCGGTGATCGGTCTCAGCCTGCCGCCGGAGATCGCCACGAGCGCCCGCGACGCGCCCTACCCGGCGGCGGAGGCACCTGTGCGCCTGCTCTTCGTCGGGCGGGCGGAACCGCGAAAGGGCTTCGACGCGCTGCTTTCCGCGGTCGCGCTGCTGGCCGCGGAGCAGGAGCGGGGCGAGGTGCCGCCGTTCCGGCTCGACCTCGTCGGGGTGCCGCCCGGCGACCTGCCGGCGGACCTGCCCGCGGCGGCGTTGGAACGCCTCCGCGCCCGCGGCCGGATCGATTCCGGGGCGCTCGCCGCGGCCTATGCCGAGGCGCACGCGGTCCTGGCGCCCTCGCGCTACGAGAGCTTCGGCCTCGTCTACCAGGAGGCCCTGGCCTATGGCCGGCCGGTGGTGGCCTGCGCGGAGGATGCCAGCGCCCGCGCCTTCGTCGGCGTGCCCGAGGCGGGACCGCTCGCGGCGGCCGCCACCGGCCCGGCGCTCGCCGACGCCCTGCGCCCGCTGCTGCGCGATCCCGCCCTGCGCCGGGCCTACCGCGCCCGTGCGCTCGCGGCGGCCGGGCGCTTCACCCGGGCGAGCCTGGGGGCTGAGACGCTTGCGCTGTATCGGCGGGCGATCGCGGCGGCGCGTGGAGAGTGATCCAGCGTCTGCCTTGAGTCGTCCGGGAGCCTGTTTGAGCGGTTGCGCCAATCGATCCGCGCACAGGTTGACATCTCTCTACGTCATCCCGGGGCTCGTCGAAGACGAGAACCCGGGATCCATAACCGCCGACGGTGCAAGATGAGGCGGAACGCCGGCCGCCTTGCCCGGCACCGTCAGCGGTTATGGATCCCGGGTTCCGCTCCGCGGCCCCGGGATGACATCGAGGGTTTCAATGCGGTCGGCTAACTCGAACAAGCTCCGACATCACGGGAGGTAAGGCCGCAGCAACGCCTCCTCCTCCTCGATCCGCCCCCGCCCCGGATCGAGCGCCTCGTAGGTCCGCGACCGGGCCAGGACATGGGCGCGGCTCAAGCGATGATCGATCGCGCCGTGGAGGGCGATGAAGCTGCGGCGCCAGCCGCCGTCGAGGACCGGGCGCTCGTGGACGCGGCCGGTATAGCGCACGGTCGTCCGGTTCAGCCGGTACTGCACGTCCGGGTAGACGTCCGACAGGATCCCGTCGACGCGGTTGCGCCGGGGCAGCCCGACCGAGACGACGTCGCCGTCCTCGGCCAGCGCCGCGAGCGCCGGCAGAAGCCGGCCCGTCTGAGGCTCGAGGGTCTCGTCGGCGTCGAGCTGCAGCATCCAGGCGTGGCGCGCCAGGTCCTGGAGGGCGTTGCGCTGCCCGGCGAAGTCGCCCGCGAGGGGGCGGCTCGCCACCCGCACCGCGCCGTCGGCGAAGCCCGCGACCGCCACCGCGCGGGGCGGCGCCGCCGCGCCGTCGAGGAGGATCGCGACGTCGTCGGTCCAGGCGGCGTGGGGCGCGAGGCCGGCCAGCAAGGCGGCGAGCTCGGCCGGGCGGCAGAGCAGGCCGAGGGAGACCGGAGGGCCCTCCCCGAGGTCGTGGAGCCGGGCCCGCGCCGCCCGTCGGCTGTGCGGCGCCAGGAGGGCGGCACGGCCCTCCGGATCGAGCGGGGCGAGGCCGCGGCCGAGGCGGGTCGCGGCGATGCGCAGGGTGTAGAGGTCGAGGCCGTAGGGCGCCGCCAGGTCGGGCACGAAGGTGGGCGCGGCGAGTCGATGTCCGAGGTCGCGCCAGCACGCCGCCGGATCCGCGTCCCGCTCGGTCAGGACGCCGCAGGACCCGCAGGCCACCGGGAAGGCGCGCTCGCGCCCGGACGGATCGGTCAGGCGGCGGTCGCCCGGCGCCAGCATGGCGGCCGCGCAGAGGAAGCAGCGGCGCGAAGAGATCGTCACGGGCATCGCTCGGGTCCGTACCGGTCGGGGCTGGTCGCGCGGGCCGGGCGCCATACCTCCGGGGTGCATCCGACGAACCCGGTCGTCGGTTCCCCCGCCCCGAGACATCTGCCGCGCGTGCCCGACGACGTCGACCCCCTCCGCGCGGCCTGGCCGGGCCTGTCCGACCTCGGCGCGGTCGCCCTCGTGGGCAACGCCCCCGGGACCGAGGCGAGAGCGGCCGACGCGGCCGCGGCCGTGCTGCGCTTCAACAACGCGCCGGGCTTCGGCGGCCGGAGCGGATCGCGGGTCACCCATCTCGCCCTGGTCAATCGCGGCGGGCAGATGCGCGAATGGCTCGCCGATCCGGGCTTCCTCGACCGCCCGGTGGTCCGGCAGACCGAGGCCTTCGTGCTGCCGTTCCCGATGCTGCCGGAGGCGCACAATCGCCCCGAGCCGATCTGCTTCACCCGCGGGGCGCTGGCTTTGCTGCGCCCCCTCGGCAAGCCGGTCCACGTCCTGCCCGAAGCGCTCCACGACGAGGCCCGGCGCGTGCTCAAGGCCGGTATTGGCGCCGGCGGCAGGCCGAACCCGAGCACCGGCTTCCTCATGGCGCTCGCCCTCCTCCTCGGGCGCCCGGCGGGCGCGCCCGCTGTCGAGGCCCACGGCTTCGGCTTCGCCGGCTGGCCCGGCCATCCCTGGGCGGCCGAGCGCGCCTGGTTCAGCGCCGCCGCGGCGGCCGGCCGCTTACGCCTGCACCCTCCCCCGTCCGACGGATGACCTTTCCATCATGGCAACCCTGATCACCGTCCTGAAGAGCGGCGGCCGCTACGACGCGACGTGGGTCGCGCGCCTCGCCCGCGGCGTGCGGCGCCACGCGCCGGCCTTCGGGCGGATCCTCTGCCTCACCGACCTGCCCCTCGCGGTCGCGGGCGTCGAGCGGGTGCCGCTCCGGCACGACTGGCCGGCCTGGTGGGCGAAGATGGAGGCGTTTCGCCCCGGCCTCGCCGACGGGACGGTGCTCCTGTGCGACCTCGACACCATCCTGACCGGGCCGGCCGACGCGCTGGCCGAGCCGGGCCTCGCGGCGATGGAGGATTATTTTCACAAAGGACGCGTCTCGAGCGCGCTGCTGCGCTGGCAGGGCGACGCGCTGTCCCCGCTCTACGCGGCGTTCGCAGCCGAGCCCGGGCGCTGGATGGAGCCGGGCTCCTGCGGCCCGGTCCCGAACGCGGTCCACGGCGACCAGGTCGTCATCGACCACTGGCTCGCCCGCCGGGGGCAGAGGCCCGCCTTCCTCCAGCAGCGGTATCCGGACCTGCTCGATTTCTACGATCCGCGCCGCGACGCGCACGGCCCGGTCGTGATCTTCATCGGCGAGGCGAAGCCCGACACCGCCCGCGGCATGGTGCACGCGGCCTGGGCGGGAGAGGAAGGTCCCGCTTCGCCGCTATCGGATCCGTGACGGCGCGGCGGCGGAACCGTCAGCCCTCGGCGGCCCGTAGCGAGCGGGCGCAGGCCGCGAGGATCGCCCGGGCCTTTTCGGGATAATCGTCCTGCAGCACGGCCTCGAGGGTGCCAACGGTCTCGGCGAGCAGCGCCTCGCCGTCGGCGACGCCCTGCTTGTGCAAGGCCACCGCGAGGGCGGTCGCCAGGGTGGCGAAGGCCACACCCACATCCTGATCGGTCATGAGGAGGATCCCCGTCGACGAGGCGGCAAGACGGCAACGGATGCGAGAGGGAGGATGGTGGGCGCGACAGGGATCGAACCTGTGACCCCTACGATGTCAACGTAGTGCTCTCCCGCTGAGCTACGCGCCCATCCGGCCCGCCGTCATCGATATCCGGAGGCCTTGTCCGGCAACCCTCGCGCACGAGGGGCCGTCACTCTTCGTCATCCGATCCGGACCAGCCGGTCCGGCACCGCTCCGGGGAGAAGACCTCCCGACATCCGGAGTGGCAATGGTGGGCGCGACAGGGATCGAACCTGTGACCCCTACGATGTCAACGTAGTGCTCTCCCGCTGAGCTACGCGCCCTCGGCGCCGCGTGTCGCGGCCCCGGTGTGAGAGGGCGTATAGAGGCAGTTTCGGCGGGTGACAAGCGGGTTCCTTCGCCGGCTCCGGCGGCACAACGCAGTTTTCCATGTCCGGCCCTCGACGGTGCCAGCCGGCCGCGCCGACCATGCCCCCGGCGAATCGGGGAGCGGGCGAATCATGGACCTGATGCAGGATCACGCGGCGCGGACCTTCTGGGGCAAGGCCCGGCCCAATGCCGGCGCGGCCCACCCCTTCCACCCGGCCTGGGCCCACGGCCTCGACGTGGCGGCCGCCGGCCGGGCGCTGCTGCGGGCGCGGCCGCGGGCGGCGCGGGCCCTGGCGGCGGGGCTCGGGCTTGAGGTGCCGGCCTTCGAGGCCCTGTGGCTGCACCTCCTCGCCCTGCACGACATCGGCAAGTTCTCCCACCTGTTCCAGGCCAAGGTGCCGGCGCTCTGCCCCGCCCACCTGCCGCCGCCCGGGATCCCCGATCCCGGCCACCCGGCGGCGGGCCTGCGCCTCGTCGGCGGCCTCCTGATGGCCCGGGCCGCGCCCTCCGGCCTGATGCGGGGCTGGGGTGCGGCGCCGCGCAACCGCCTGCTCCAGCCGATCTTCGGCCATCACGGCCGCCCGGTGGCGATGAAGGAGAGCTGGCAGCCGGACGACTGGCGCCCGCTCTTCCCGCCGGCCTCGGCCGAGGCCGCCCTCGCCTACTGGGAGGCGGTCGAGAAGCTGCTGCCGGCGCCGGAGGTGCCCGCCCCGCGCGCGGCCGCGGCGGCGCAGGCGAGCTGGCTCTTCGCCGGGATGACCGCGCTCGCCGACTGGATCGGCTCCAACCAGGCCTGGTTCCCCTACGCCGCACCCGGGACCGACCTCGCGGCCTACTGGGACGAAGCCTGCGGCCGGGCCGAGGCGGCCCTGCGCGAGGCCGGCCTGGTGCCGGCGCGCCCCGGCCCGCGCCTCGCCTTCGCGGACCTGACCGGCCTGTCCCACCCGCCGACCGCGATCCAGGACTGGGCCGGGACGGTCCCCCTGCCGGACGGGCCGCTCCTGATCCTGATCGAGGACGTGACCGGGGGCGGCAAGACCGAGGCGGCCCTGACGCTCGCCCACCGGCTGCTCGCCGCCGGCCGGGCCGACGGGCTCTACCTGGCGCTCCCCACCACCGCGACCGCCAACGCCATGGTCGACCGGATCATCCCGCTCGCCGGACGGCTCTACGCCGAGGGCGCTCGCCCCTCCCTGGCGCTGGCCCATGGCCGGGCCGGCCTGCATCCGCGCTTCCGCGCTGCCGCCGCGGGGTTTTCGGAGGCCGAGCCCGGGGCCGATCGGGGCGAGGAGGCGGAATCGGGCGCGGTCGCCTCCGCCTGGCTCGCCGGCGAGAGCCGCCGGGCGCTGCTCGCCGATCTCGGCGTCGGCACCATCGACCAGGCGGTGCTGGCGGTGCTGCCGAACCGCTACGGCACGGTCCGCCTCGCCGGCCTCGCCGGCAAGGTGCTGATCGTCGACGAGGCCCACGCCTACGACGCCTATGTGAGCGCCGAGCTCGCCCGCCTCGTCGAATTCCATGCCGCCGGCGGTGGCACCACCCTGATCCTGTCCGCCACCCTGCCCGCCGTGGCCAAGGCCGAGCTGGTGGAGAGCTGGCGCCGCGGCGCCGGCGCCGGCGCCGCCGGGGCGGCGCTCGCGAGGACCGCCTATCCCCTCGCGACCCTGCTGGCCCCCGGGCGGGACCCGGTGGAGGCGCCCCTCGACGCCCGGGAGGACCTGTGCCGCACCCTCGCAGTCACCCGCGTGCCGGACAAGGACGCCGCCCTCGCGCGGATCCGCGCCGCCGCGGAGGCCGGGGCCTGCATCGCCTGGATCCGCAACAGCGTCGACGACGCGGTCGAGGGCGCGGCCGCCTTGCGGGCGGCGGGCCTCGATCCCGACCTCTTCCACGCCCGCTTCGCCATGGGCGACCGCCTCGCGGTCGAGGCGCGGGTCCTGGCGCGGTTCGGCAAGGCCTCGACGCCGGCGCAGCGCCGCGGCCGGGTGCTGGTCGCGACCCAGGTCGCCGAGAGCTCGCTCGACCTCGATTTCGACCTCGTGGTCACCGATCTCGCGCCGGTCGATTCGGTGCTCCAGCGCGCCGGCCGCCTGTGGCGCCACACCGGCCGCGACCGGCCGATCCCCGGCCCGGAGCTCGTCGTGGTCTCGCCCGATCCCGCCGGCGCCGTCGCCGCCGACTGGGTCGCCGCCGCCTTTCCCCGCGCGGCCTCCGTCTACCGCGACCACGGCATCCTGTGGCGCACCGCCCGGGAGCTGGCGGCCCGCCCCGCCTTCCGGGTGCCGCAGGACGTGCGCCCGGCGATCGAGGCGGTGTTCTCCGACGATGAGGCCGACATCCCGGAGGCGCTGCTGTCGATCCACTTCGACGCGGTCGGCCGGGCCGGGGCCGAGCGCGCCGCCGCCCGCGGCGCGCTGCTCACCGCCGCCGCCGGCTACTGGCCCGACCAGGCCTGGCCCGACGAGGGCACGGTGCCGACCCGCCTCGCCGAGGAGAGCCGCACCCTGCGCCTCGCCCGGGTCGCGGACGGCCGGCTGGTGCCCTGGCATCCCGACGCCGACCTCCGGCTGGCCTGGGCCCTCTCCGAGGTCACGGTGGCCGTCCGCAAGCTGCGCCGCCACCTCGCCCCCGCCGCGACCTGGCACGCCGCCGTCGCGGCGGCCCGGGCCGGCTGGAGCCGCTTCGACGACGCCGTGATCCTGCTGCCCCTGGAGCCTCAGCCGGACGGCACCTGGCAGGGGACGCTGGTGGCGGAGGATGGCGGGTCCCTCGTCGTGACGTATGGGACGCGGCTCGGGCTGATGCTCTGAGCGGGCTTCGCGCCTTCCTGAACCCTGGCGCCCGGCACCGATCCGGGGCATCGTCGGACCCGTCCGGGAGGTTGGCACGGGCCGGCGAAACGGAGCGGGAACGCCGGTGGGTTCTTTGACATTGTAAAACGTGAATTGGATCAACTGCTTCCAGAAGGAGTGTTCCCCGCAGGCGCGGGGATGAACCGACGTAGGTCCCGGCCGGGAGCGGGCCGCCGCCGTGTTCCCCGCAGGCGCGGGGATGAACCGTCGCGCGGCTTCGTGCCGAGAATGAGGCGCTTGTGTTCCCCGCAGGCGCGGGGATGAACCGCTTGGCGAGGCGCTGTGCCTCTCCGTCGAGCCGTGTTCCCCGCAGGCGCGGGGATGAACCGGTCTCGTTCGCCACGTTCTGGGCGGTGTCGCTGTGTTCCCCGCAGGCGCGGGGATGAACCGTCGTAGGAGAGCGCGCCGACGAGGCGCGCGAGGTGTTCCCCGCAGGCGCGGGGATGAACCGGCCTCCGCCTCGCGGCCGGGCACCTAGGCGATCTCGCCCATCAGCATGCGGCCTGCGAGTCGTCAGGAAAGGAGACGGTATGCCGAAGCGTGATATTCGCCCGATTGCCGATGAAGAAGAGGCTCGTATTCAGGCTGGGATCGCACAGGATCCCGATAATCCCGAATGGACGGAAGCCGACTTCAAGTCCAACAAACCCTTCGCCGAGGTCTTTCCGGAACTCGCGGCGTCTGTTCGGCGGCGTGGCCCAGTGCGAACCAAGGAAGCGATCTCGATCCGCATCGACAAGGACGTTCTTGAGAAGCTGCGAGCATCCGGCGACGGCTGGCGGAGCCGGATCAACGATGTCCTGCGCGAGTACGTCGAGCGCAATGCGGCTTGAGTGACGTTCGGCTGTCTTCTGCGACGCAGGGTCGGCAAGGGACTGGTCCCGGAAGCATACAGGTGGCCCAGACATGGAAAGCAGAATTCCACGAGAAGCTCGGCTTTTCACTTCCGCGCCGCGACCGAACGTGCAACCGTGACCTGAGACGACTCAGAAACGATTCGCCCAGGGAGTGCCGTGGTCCCGCCTTTCTCCCTCCTGACCGAGGCCTGGATCCCCGTCCTGCGGGCGAACGGCAAGCCGGACATGATCCGGCCGGCCGCCCTCACCGACGACATCGACGGAAACCCGGTCGTCGCGCCGGCCTGGGGCCGGGCGGATTTCGACGCGGCGACGCGGGAATTCTGGATCGGGCTCCTGGCGGTGGCCTGCGGCACCCGGGCCGACGAGGATGAGTGGCCGGCCTGGTTCGCGGCGCCGCCGACGCCGGCCGCGCTGGACGAGGCCTTCGCCCCCCTCGCCCGCGCCTTCGTGCTCGACGGCGACGGGCCGCGCTTCGGGCAGGACGCGGAGGAGATCGCCGGCGAGACCGTGCCGGTGTCGCAATTGCTGATCGAGGCGCCCGGCGCCAACACGGTGAAACGCAACCTCGACCATTTCGTCCGCCGCGGCGGGGTCGAGACCCTGTCGCGGGCCGGGGCCGCCATGGCTTTGTTCACGCTGCAGACCTACGCGCCCTCGGGCGGGGCCGGCCACCGCGTCTCGGTGCGGGGCGGCGGTCCCCTGACCACCCTGCTGATCCCGGGTGCCGAGGACCGTACGGCGCCGGTGCCGCTGTGGCGCAGCCTGTGGCTCGCGGTGCCGTACCGGGCGGACGGGCCGCCCGTGCCCGAACGGGTGTTTCCCTGGCTCGTCCCCACCCGCGTCTCAGATAAGGGCCGGACGACCACGGAGAGCGACGTCGATCCGCTCCAGGCCTTCTGGGGCATGCCGCGGCGCATCCGCCTCGTCGTCGAGGCCAATCCCGAGGGGCGCCCCTGCGACCTCACCGGCCGCGTCGACCCGCTGGTGGTGCGCCACTACCGCACGCGGCCGCACGGCACGAGCTATGCCGGCTTCACGCATCCGCTCTCGCCGCACTACCAGACCAAGGCGGACGAGCCCTGGCTGCCCCTGCACGGCCAGCCCGGCCGGATCGGCTACCGCCACTGGGTCGGCCTCGTCGTCGGCGACGATGGGGACAAGACCGCGCGGAAACCGTCCGCTTCGGTGCATGACGGCCTCAAGCGCCTCCTGAACCACGACGATTTCGCGGCCCGCCTCGGCACTCGCCTGATCGCGGCCGGCTACGACATGGACAATATGAAGGCCCGGGACTTCGTCGAGAGCGAGATGCCGCTGCACCTTGTCGGCGAGGCGGAGTTCCGGCCTTACGACGACACCGTGCGCCGGATGGTGCGGGGCGCCTTCGAGGCCGAGTTCATCCTGCGCGTGTCGCTGAAACAGGCCCTGGCGATCGAGAAGGGCGGCCTCCTCGACCTCGGCCGCGGGCGCTTCTGGGAGCGGACGGAGGCGGCGTTCGGCAGGACCCTGGCGGAGCTGGCAGAAGCCCTGCCGGGGGCGGGTCTCGAGGGCGATACGCCCCACGTTCCGACGCTCGACCGGTGGCGCGGCCACCTGAGGGAGGCCGCGACGGCGGTGTTCAGGGAACTCGTGCCGGTCGAGGATCTCACGGATCTCCGCCAGAGCGTCGCGGCGGAGCGCGTCAAGGCGGAGATCGGCCTCGACTGGGCGATGCGCGGCTACGGCAAGCTCGGCCAGAACCTGTTCAAAGCCCTCGGCCTGCCGCCGCCCGAGGCCAAGCCCAAGGGTGCCAAGACCAAGGACGCGAAGTCCGAATCCAAGAAGGCCAAGGGAGGCCGCGGGTGAGCGCAGGGGATGGGAGCGCGGACGGGGCGAGCGCGGGAAGGCGGCCGCCGGCCGATCCGGACGAGGTCCGGGAGATTCACCGCGAGCGGCGCTGGAAGATCCGGCGCTGGTGGGAGCGCCTGCCGCCGGGCCGCAACGGTGTCGAGCCATACCTCCTGTTCGACCGCGGCGCCCATGCGCGCCTGCGTCGCGCCGCGACGCCCCTCGACGTCCTCGACGAGGCGGTGGTGTTCCACCTCCATCGCGGCCTCGGCTACGGGCCCCGGCAGGCCGCCGACACCCTGGTGCCGGTGGCGGTCGCGGCCTGCGTGCTCGCCCGCGTCGCCGCCGACAGCCCGGCGCGCAGCCTCGCCGCCGTGCTCGGACCGCCCTACGGCGAGGCGAACGCCCAGCCCCTGCTCTCACCGTTGCGGCTCAAGCGCCTGACCGCCGCCCGCGACCCCGACGACCTGCTGCGCCAGATGCGCCGCGCCGTCGACCTCGCCGGCGACCGCCCGGTCGACGTCGCCGGCCTCGGCGAGACGATCCTCGACTGGCTCCATCCGGAGCGCGGCGACCGGGCCCGGGCGACCTTCGCCTTCGACTACCACGCCGCCGCCCACCGGCCCCCCGGTCGGGCCTCCCATGACCACCTT